>JASHRE010000058.1 GCA_030037515.1 Candidatus Sulfotelmatobacter sp. | reverse complement strand
TCGATGGTCTCGATGCTCAGCCCAGTCGCACGAGGGTTGAAAAGCTTTGCCGGCATGCGCTTCCTGCTCGGCGCTGGAGAATCGGCCAACTGGCCGGCTGCGACAAAGGCCGTCTCGGAATGGTTCCCCAAGCAAGAGCGCGGACTGGCAACCGCATTTTTCGACAGCGGCTCTTCCATCGGCGGCGCAATTGCTCCCTACATCATTCTGCCAATTTACTTCCGCTGGGGATGGCGCCCCGCCTTCGTCGTGCCCGGCCTGTTGGGCATTCCCTGGCTGATTCTCTGGAGAATGTTTTATCACTCACCGGAATCACATCCCCGCCTCAAAGCAGTCGAACGCGTGTTCATCGAATCCGGAGACACGCTCCCATCGCTTTCGAGTGCGGGTGCCAGCCGCAAGTTGGGCTGGCGCGGCCTGCTCAAACTTCCGCAGACGTGGGGAACAATTATCGCCAAGACTTTCACCGATCCGGTATTTTTTTTCGTGACCGATTGGTTTCCGATTTATCTCGTCGCCAAAGGAATTGCCCTGCGAAATAGCTTAATCGCAATCTGGATTCCATTTATCGCGGCCGATCTGGGCAATTTCTTTGGCGGTGCTGCCTCGGGATATTTGATCAAACGCGGCTGGCCCCTTGGTCAAGCGCGAAAAGCAGTCGTTGTCTTCGGAGGGATCGGCGTCACCATGCTGATTCCCACAGTTCTCACCACAAATTTGTACCTCATCACAGTTCTGTTTGCCTTAGCAACATTCTGCTACGCCTCTTTCACCACCATCGCCAACGTGCTTCCCTCGGATCTCTACTACAGCGACTCGGTGGCTTCGGTCAGCGGATTCAGCGGCACGGGCGCCGGCATTGGAACCATCATCGCCTTTGAACTGATTGGCCATGTTTCTGACGCGCGCAGAGCGGCCGGTACGCACGCCTTCGACCCCATCATCATCATCGCAGGGCTGGTTCCGTTTATCGGTATGCTGCTGGTGTTGCTGCTGGTCCGGAATACTCAGGCCACGCGACAGGGCCTGGTACGGCCAATATGACCACCCAAACCTTGATCAGTTCCCCACCGAGCCTCACTCTTCCACAGAAACTCAAAAACGCAAATGCTAAAATTCCTGTGGCCTCATGACTCGAGTTCGATTCTGAGCCGCTCAATTCCCCCTAGAACAATCCCCTAGAAACTGATGCATCAATTTTTTCAACTTCTCAGGCAGAACCGGAACTATCGCTACACGTGGATGGGACAGGTCGTCAGTGAGATTGGCGATCAGTTCAACAATATCGCTGTCTTTGCCCTGGCGATGGCGTTGACGCGATCCGGCCTGGTCGTCACCGGAATCATGCTGGCCCGGGCGGTTCCGGCGGTAACGGTCGGTCCGCTTGCCGGCGTGCTCCTAGACCGCTTCGACCGCAAACAGATCATGATCACCAGCGATCTGGTGCGTGCCGTGGTCGCGCTCGGGTTTATTCTCGCTCTTGAGCATCATGCCAGTTGGATGCTTTATCTATTCAGTGCACTGTTGATGGTCGCTTCGCCGTTTTTCACGGCCGGGCGATCCGCGATTCTTCCCACGATCGCCAGCGCCGACGAACTTCACACCGCAAACTCTCTAACCCAAACCACGCAATGGACCACGCTTACGGTCGGCACGTTCCTGGGCGCCACCGTTGTGGCCATCGGCTATAAATGGGCCTTCGTCTTCAACGCGCTTTCGTTCGTTTTTTCCGCGTGGGCCATATGGCATCTGCATGCACCCAAAGGCGAAGGTTTCCGTTCGGAACGAAAAGATTTGACCGAAGCCGATGTTGTCCGCCCGTGGAATGAGTATCGCGAGGGCCTGCGCTATATGCGCTCGGTCCCGCTCGTCCTCGCGATCGCGCTGCTCGCAGTCGGTTGGGCCACGGGTGGTGGGGCGGCACAGATTCTCTTCACCCTGTTCGGCGAAGTTGTCTTCAACGGCGGCGCTGCCGGAATAGGGGTCATCTGGGGATGCGCCGGCATCGGTTTGCTGATCGGCGGCGGACTCGCCAACTGGCTCGGCCCGCGCCTGTCATTTTCAACCTACAAGCGTCTGGTGTTTATCAATTACTTGGTGCACGGTGGCGCATACGTGCTGTTCAGTCAGGCCAAGCGGTTCGAACTCGCTCTCGTCTTCATCATGCTTTCGCGAGCGTCGATCGCCATCAATTCTGTCCTCAATTATTCCTACTTGCTGCGCACCGTCTCGAACCAGTATCGAGGCAGAGTGTTCGCCACCATGGAGACCCTCACGTGGGCCATGATGATGATTTCCATGATGGGCGCCGGCATCGCCTCCACATACCACAGCCCGCGCACCATTGGAGCTGTCGCCGGCCTGCTCAGCTCGACCACCGCCATTTTCTGGGGATGGGCAAACTGGACCGGCAGACTTCCTATGCCAAAATTGGAAGGAGTCGATAGAAAACTCGTTGAAGTTCACGGTGACCCGGTGGCGTGAAGGAAATCCACAATCGTGCCGTGGGGCGGTTAGTTTCTCATCCTGAGCCCTTCTTTCGCGCGCCGAAGAACCTGGGCGCGAACCGTGTTGTCCAGCACGCCTTAGCCGTCTTGATTTTTGAAACGTGACCGACTGGCTATTTGGCGTGCCCACGGTGGGCGGCCAGGTCGTAGACGGAAATGGCAAACCGCCTCGCCACAGTCAATGTCAGTCTGGTGTGCCAGAATTATTCCGCTGAGGGGCATCGCACGGACTCACACTTTCGACAGATGAGAACGGGCATGGTTTATTCCCCAAGCCGCAGGAAAAGACGTGTATTTTTCAACCGTGGTTTTACACGTCATTTTCGGCTACGACGGGAGTCCACGCCAGCTTTGGGCGTCACGCGCGTGCATTCGCCTTCGGTGCAGGGTACGGCGGCTCCGCAGTGACGGGCAGGTACATTGCTGATTGGCGCGGCCCGCCAATTCGATGAGATCGAAAATCGTTGCCCATCGGAAAATAGTTTTCCTCTGAGAACGCTTTCTAAGAAGGGAACCATTACTGGAGGAAACATCACTCGTCCAAGTTGATCTCGTGTTGCTCGTGCGCCCTGGGAGAACGCTGTGGAGAATGTCGACGATCAACCCGACGACGTTCGTCATGGATCTTCTGGTCTGCTTCCCGCCTGTCGTCAGACCGCCTTTCTTTTTCCACTCCCAACTTGATATACCACAAAGCGACTTCGGTACGATTCCAGCAACCTGTCTTGTCAAGGATTCTCCGCAGATGATTCTCGACTTGTCGCTTCTTGGTGTGGGTCTCTTCTGCGATCTGGGCATCTGTGCGCCCTTGGACGACCAGCGCCGTGATAGCCCACTCTTTACTTGTCAGAGCGTCGACGTTTCTTAACTGGGGCATTTTTTACACCCAATTCAAAGCATTAATTTGCCATTTGTAGGACCGCTCCGCAATAGGGTCTTAGTCGGAGAACTGTCGTCTCTAGAGCGGGATTAGCAGGGCCGCCATTTTCAGCTCCTGGAAGGACGCCTCAGGTTCACACAGACTCGAGGGGGCCCCCAAGGGCGAATAGTGGAAACAGTGGCCATTCATGGCCGCGATGGGGGGGAAAAAACTGGGTCCGCGCCAGCCTGCGGCTGCCAACGAGCATCCCAAATTCCCGGGAAAGTCTCGAACTGCTGCGCTTTGAAAGGGCTCGCCGGCAGCCGCGCCACCCCGCCGTCGCTAACTAAATCCTTTTTCTTCAATAAGTTATCTATAGCGTGCCAAAAAAATTGAGGTGGCCACAGAGGTAAGCAGGCTTAAGCATAACTTAGCTATTGGCTATAGTTTTTCCTTCACGGCATGTAGTGATAGATCGTCGGAGTCACGAACAAAGACAGAATCATCGCAATTAGCAATCCACCGACCACAGCGATCGCCAGTGGTTGCAACATCTCAGAACCCGCGCCAATTCCCAATGCCAACGGAATCATCCCGGCCACCGCGGCAATCGCGGTCATCACAATCGGACGCAATCTCCTCCTCCCCGCCTGGAAGATCGATTCCTGCTTCGAGAATCCGGCCGCCAGAAATTTCTGATGGGCATCGAGCAGCAGGATTCCGTTTTTCGCGACGATGCCAATCACCATGATCAGTCCCATGAACGACGACAGGTTGAACGTGATTCCGGTGATGAGCAGAGCCACGAACACCCCGGCGGTGGCGAGTATTGCCGAAACCAGAATGGAGATCGGAGCCGAGAAGCTGTGAAACTCGAACAACAGCACCAGAAACACGAACACAATCGCCATCGCGAGGACGAGCGAAAGATCTCGGAACGATTGCTGCTGGGTCTGGTAAAGACCGCCGTATTCGATTCGGATGGAAGGCGGCATGCGCAGGCCTGCAATCGTACTTTTCACCTCGGCGATCCCATGGCCCATATCCAAACCTTCGAGCCGCGCCGTGACCGCGACATATCGTTGCTGGTTGTCTTGCAGAATTTCGGTTTGCCCCGGCAACTCAGTCATGGTCGCAAGCGATCCCAGATTGGCGAGTTGGCCACCGGGCCCAACCAGCATCGTATCGTTCATACTGTTGATCGACGAACGAGTGTCCGCCGGATAGCGAACGCGTACAGGATAAGGCCGATCGTCGATCACAACCGGTTGGGTTGTGACCGTGCCATCCAGCATGGCTTCCGCCTCATCGGCCAAAGCTTGCGGCGTGAAGCCGACATGTGCGGCCGCGGCCATGTTCACCTGATACGAAACTGCCGGACCGCTGGTGGTCGATTCGATTCCGTTATCGACGTCGACCACCGGACTGCGCCTGCCCACTCGAATCTTTCCGATGGCATCGGCGACCTGCGGCGCCCAGGCGTCGAGCAATTTCGCGTCGGGAGAGAACATCATGATGTCGATCGGCTGCGGCGCACTGGTCAGATCGCCGATCATGTCCTGCAATTTCTGCGTGAATTCCACTTCGACCGCCGGCTCGGCCCGGGCAACTTTCATTCGGACGTCGTCCATGATCTCCCAAATGTCGCGATCACGATCAGTTTTGAGATCAACGGAAATGTCCCCGACGTTGGCTTCGGTCACCGCGGCCAGCCCCAATTGCAGTCCCGTGCGGCGCGACGTGCTCGCCACTTCGGGTACCGAATGCACGATCTGAAGGATGTGCGTGATCATGCGATTCGTTTCCTCAAGAGAACTGCCTGGCGGCGTTACGTAGTCGATGATGAAACTTCCCTCGTCCATCTTCGGCAACAGGTCGGAACCGATCTGCCGGTAGCACTGATACGAAACCGCGATCAGCACGCCAGAAAGGATTGGCACCCAGATCGGATATTTCAGGCTGCGGTGGAACCAACTCTCATAGAAGCGAATCACTTTGCCGAAGTGGCCTTTCATCAAATGTTCTTCTTCGGCTTGTAGCAACCGCATCACTTCAATCGAAGATCGTGGTCGCTCCATTTCGCCCGGCAAGTAGGTCTGGACTTCCGCGGGCAAGACATCCGTGGCCGGGGCCGTGTCGCCGCGACTCGATTCCCTCTCAGTTTCCGACTTTGTTGGCAACAAAAACAAGCAGAGCGTCGGGGTCCAAGTGAGGGCCAGCGCGAGCGAACTCAACAAAGCCGAGGCAATGGTGATCGCCATGGCTCGGAAGAAAACGCCTGTAACTCCGGTGATCGCGATGAGCGGCAGAAACACCACAATCGGAGTCAGCGTCGAACCAACCAGCGGCAGGGCAAGCTCGCGCAGCGTCATCGCGACCGCCTGGAATCTGCCCTCGCCCGCTTCTCGATGCAGCGTCACGTTCTCAAGCACGACGATCGCGTCATCGATGATCAGACCGACAGCCGCGGCCATGCCGCCGAGCGTCATCAGATCGAAGCTCTCGCCGAGCAGACGCATCACGATGAATGTCACCAGCAGGCTGATCGGGATCACCATTCCGGCGATGAACGAAGTACCCCAATCGCGCAAGAAAAGGACCAGCACCGCCGAAGCCAATACCAGACCGATCAAGATCGCATCGCGCACGCTCTTGATCGATTGCCCTACGATCCAGGACTGATCATAGAAGGTGCTGACGTGCACTCCGGGCGGCAGTGACTTTTCGAGCTGGGCCATCTCCGCTTTGACCGCATTGGCAACCTGCATGGTGTTGCTGCCACGCTGCCGATTAACGTTGATCAATACCGCCGGCTTCTCGTTTGCGGTGACGATGGTGAAGTGCGGTTCAAACGATGGGGTGACCTGCCCGATGTCGCCCACACGCACCGGTGCACCGTTCGACGAATTCTTAATGAAAATGTCGGCGATTTGTTGCTGATTATGAGCTTGCCCGGTGACCAATCCCAGATACAACTTGTGATTTTGCGGGAACAATCCCGGCGACTCAATGATGTTTGACCGATCCACCGCGGCCAGGATGTCTGAAACGTTGACCGCCGTGGCGCGCAGCTTGGCCGGGTCGGGAACGATGTGGAATTCCGGCACTTCTCCGCCCTGAATAAGAATCGTTCCGACCCCAGAGATGCTGGCCAGCCGCGGCTTTATATTGTATGTGGCCAGCTCCCAGAGTTGTCGGTGCGGGACGTTGTTCGAGGTCAATCCATACCCGAGAATGGGAAAGCTTGAGAACTCCAGGCGCTCCGTGGAGATTTTTGCTGTTGGCGGCAGGGTGCCTGCCAATCGGGCCAACGCGGCGTTGACGCGCTCAAGCGTTTGAAACATGTCCACGCGCCAGCTGAAATAGAGATCAATCTCAGCCGAGCCGCGGCTGGTTACTGATTTCACATCCTCGATGCCTTCCACGCCGCTGACTGCTTCTTCGATCGGCCGGGTGATCGTCACCAGCATTTGATCGATCGGCATCACTCCGTTATCGACGGCGATCAGGACGCGAGGAAAATCGGTGGTGGGAAAAACTGAGATCGGGATGCTGAACAGCAGATATCCACCAGCCAAGGCCAGGACAATAATGAGGAAGATAATCGATTTATGTTCGCGCGCGAACCAGTAGCGCTCGGCTTCCGGCTTAGAAGCTTGAGAAACACTTACAGGTGTTTGGTGGGAAATGGCCATCGATGGAAGTTATGGTTCAGCCGTTTTTTCCGCCGGTTCCGGAGCCGAGATCGTTACCTTGGCACCATCGGGCAAACCGTACGCGCCTTGTGTCACCACCTGTTGGCCTGGCTGCAGTCCACTCAGAATCTGCAGATCGTCGTCCTGGCGGACTCCGGTCCTCACCGCCACCGCATGCGCCACCCGATCATTTCCGATCACCATGACCGAGTTGGTTCCGTCCGCAGCGGAGAGAATCGCCTCCGCCGGGACGACCAGAGCATCCTTGACCGTGCTGGTAACAATGCTGACAGTCACACTTGTCCCCGGCTTGAGATGTCCGCCAGGATTGGCCGCTTCCACCCAAACTTGGATCGTCGTGCTATTCGGATCGAGCGCAGGACTCACCACGGTCACTTTCCCGGGAATTTCCGCTCGTCCATTTTCCGCAGTCACCGCTGCGGCATCGCCCACATGCAACCGCGAGGCCTGCTGCGGCGTGAGATAGGCACGTGCGACCACTTTTGAAAGATCCATCACCGTTACCACCGGCGATCCGCTGGGTGGCGTTTCGCCCGCGTAATAAGGACGGTCGGTAACGACTCCATCGAACGGACTCACGATCGTGCTGTAACTCACGTCGGCTTCCGCGGCCGCCAGCTTCCCCTTGGCCGCAGTCAGCTGGCCCTCGGCAGACTTCAGTGTGTATTGCTTTTCCGCCAGATCGTATTGGTTCCGGGCCTGCGTCAGCGCAATGCTCGCATCCTGAACATCTTTCCGTGACATCGCCCCCTGCTTATAGAGAGTTTCACGGCTGTCGTAGAGAGACTGGGCGGCGTTGAGCTGCTGCTTCGCAATCTTGAGATCGTGTTCCGCCGATTGCAGCGCGCCGTCATATGTAGCCTCGGCCTGCTGATAGTTCCCCTGGCTTTCGGTCAAAGCTCCTTTGAGGTCCTTGTCTTCGAGGGTCACTAGCAATTCTCCAGCATGCACGCGGCTCCCGCGGCCCACGTAATACTTCTGGATCGGGCCAACGATCTTAGGCACGATCGCGGCTTGATTGCGGGGGTACAGAATTGCGTTCGTCGTAATTCTCGCCTGAATGTCTTCGGTCTTAACCGTGGCCGCTTCAACGGCAACGACAGGTGCGGGTTCTTTCTCTTCTTTGGACGAGCACCCGCCGCTCGCCAGTAGATTGGCGGCAAGAACCGCGGCGGCCAGCAACGCGATGATCTCGTTGCCACGTGAATGATCTGTGGCGCGGCTTCTTGAAACCGGACCGCCGTCAGTTTCGACCCCGATCGAACCCATATCTGTCTTAGAAGTTTCCCGTCACAGTCTGTAAATTCACCACAGCCAGTCGATAGCGAAGCTGGGCATCGTCGTAACTGTTGCGT
>JASHRE010000569.1 GCA_030037515.1 Candidatus Sulfotelmatobacter sp. | reverse complement strand
AAATCTCTGGCCGCCGCCGACGCAAAAGTACATCGTGGTTCTCTCGAAGACCTCGAGAACCTCTGCAGCGGAGCGGCCATGTCGGACGGTGTGATCCACACAGGCTTCGTCCACACGACTTTTCGAAATTCGAGGAAAACTTCGAGATCGACAAGCAAGCCATCGGCGCTCTCGGCTGCGCGCTCGCTGGAATCTGACCGCCCATTAATCGTCACGTCCGGCCTCGCCTTTCTGACACCGGGCCGACCAGCAAAACCGAGGAAGACCCGCCAGTTCCCGTTTCCGCCTCATAATCTTCGCGCTTGCCAGGCAACTGCCGCTTCATTAGCTGAATGCGGCGTGCGCGCACCCGTTGTGCGCCTTCCGCAGGTCGATGGGGATGGAGGTCATGCTTTCGTCCCGCGACTCCTCAGCATCGCCTGGGAGAGGGGCGTTTCCGCCCATGTGGGTGACGGCCTCAACCGCTGGCCCGCCCGGCGTCGGCTGGAGGCTGCTCATCTCTACAGGCTGGTCCTTGAGAACAGGGCTGCCGGAGGCCGCTATCACACAGTTGCCGATGAGGGTGTACCACTCAAGGAAATCGCCGCGGTCATCGTCGGCACCCAATGCCCCCGATGGTCGGCTGAAGCCCCGAAGAAGGGAAGGAGCATTTTGGTTGGTTCGCTGTCTTCGCCGGCATGGATATGGCTGCGGGAAGCGACCGGACGCGAGTACTGCTCGGCTGGCGGCCAAAACAGCGCCGGCTCATCGCTGATCTCGACAGCCCAAAGCTATTTCGCTGAGGCTAGCCGTTCAGCCGCACCGCGCTAGAGCTAGACCGCGCCGATGCAAAATCAAAATGAAGACCACGATGCGAGATAAACCCTTCGCCCGGGTAACCGGGGCCAAACGAACCGGTTCGGAACGGGTTGAACTGCAGGTCTCGATTTTGCATTATTCGCCGCTGGCGACCACTGGTGTGCGGCGTGCGGTCGCGAGCCCTCCAGGCCACCAGTTCCAATCGCCGGCAACGCGGAGAAGTGCAGGCCCAATCACAATGCGGACGATGGTTGCGTCAATGAACACCGCCATCGCCAGCGTAAACCCGAGCATCTTAATCACCAGGAAGTTCCCGAACGTGAATGCCGCGAACACCACAATCATGATTGCAGCGGCACTGGTGATCAATCCCGCAGTTTTGGCAATCCCTTCGGGGATTGCCTCCAATTCACTCAGCCCGCTCTTCCTCGCTTCGAGGACTCGTGCCACCAGGAATACTTCGTAATCCATGCTCAGTCCGAAGACGATGGCGAATGCGACAATGGGCACAATGGGGAATACGCTGACCGTTCCCTGAGGAACTCCCAACAACCTGCTCCCGTGTCCTTCCTGAAAAACCAGAACCAGGGCCCCGAAGGAAGCCGCAACCGACAACAGGTTCAGAGCAATGGCCTTGACCGCGGCGAAAAACGATTGGAAGCCGCTCAGAAGCGCCAACAGTGTTCCCCCTACCACCAGCGCCAATACTGAAGCAAATCGATCCCTGACAATTGTCTGATAGTCGGCGGTCAGCGCGGGAATGCCTCCAACCTGCAGCGTGGCATCGGGCACTCCGGTGAGAAGCACCGCGCCCTCCTTCCGCAGTTCCCGCACCCAATTGACTTGATCGTTGAGAGTAACGGAGGTCGCAGGTAACACCTCGATCAATGCCGCCCGCCCATCGCGACTCAGAAAGGCTCGCCTGGTGTCACGGGAAATCTGGCTGAGTTCAGACCGGTCACTCTGGGCAATCGTTGTGAGAGAGATTACGCGGCCCGAACGAGGGTCACGCGCGAGCCGCCGGCTGAAACGATCGAGTGCATTCCAGCCCGCATCCGTTTGCACAATCGGATCCGTGGGGAGTTCGAGAATCACACGCAACGAATACACAATGCCAACCCGATCCATCCGTTCGAGAGAGTGAAGCGCGCGAACCGATTCCGCCTGGGATGGCAGCCAATCCCCTGTAGGGACGTTGGTATCGAGCCGCGCGGCTTGCCCGGCCAGCAGAAGCAAGGGTGCACCCGCCAGAAATATGGCAAGCCAGGGATGCGCGACCACGAGTTTTCCCCATCGCCTCCAGCGTTGTTCAGTCCGCGCTGCCCGATGCGCATCCCAATTTGCAATAAAGGGCAGACGGCCGGCATTAATTCGCGGACCCAGAACTGCCAGCAAGGCCGGAACAAGTGTGACGGACAAAAGCACGCTCGTTCCCGCCACGAGGAATCCAGCTACACCGATGGAGCGGATTTCGCTGATGGGCACGGTCAACAGGGCGAGGAATCCAATGGCGACAGTTGCGGCCGAAATCAGGAGGGTACGGCCTGCCTGACGCGCCGTAATGGCCGACGCTCTGAGTCCGCTTCCCGTGGCGATCGCTTCCCGGAAACGGCTGATCATAAGCAACGCGTAGTCGATCCCCAAGCCCAGCCCAAGCATCGTCGACAAATTCTGCACCAGGATGGACAAGTGCAAGCGCATGGCCAGAAGTCCGGCGACCGCCAGTGCGCTCGCGATGGCAAGCTGACCGATGGCCACTGGAATCAGGGCCGCCACCATGCTTCCGAATGCCAGCAACAGAAGCGCGAGTGTGGCTGGAATCGCGAGACTTTCGGCATGTCGCACGTCGTCAGAGCTCGCTTTCCGAATGTCGAAATTCAGTGGAGTCTCTCCTGTCAGTTCGAGTTTGATCCCCCGATAGCGGCCCCGCAGCTGGTTTTCGAGAGAGTTCTCTAGATCGTGAAGCTCGGGGACAAGCGACTCCACGGGCCCCTCGGTCGAGGCAAGTCCTACCAGAATAAAAGTTCCTCCTCCCTTCCCCAGAAAAATCGGGTCGCGAAAGTCAAGATAGGAGACTACTCCGGACACACCGGGTTCCTTTTGCAGTCTCTCTTCAATGGTTCCCAAAGCTTGCTGACCTTCCTGCGAATCGGCAGGTGGAAGTCCCTGAATCACCAGGACCACACGGTCTACGAAGGGCGAATGAAAACGAGTGGCCAACTCCTCCGGGACCCTTCCCGCTTCGCTGCCTTCGATCCGCGTTGCCGTTTCCAGGTGGCGTTCGGCGTGAAAGGAAAGCGGAACGAGCGCAAGGACTGCGACAAGCACTACCCCAGCCAGCCAGAAATGGCGCAGATGCGCAAGATTCATAGTTTCACGTGAAATCGGGGAGCGGGATAAGCCTTTTTCGTCAGCAATGCCGCGTCCCAGCCAAAATCCTAGAAGATCGGCCGAAAAACCAGCAACACGGAATTAGCCCACTACTCAAAAGCGTTACCTAAGTTCGATTCAAATCTCGCCCTGCGATCAGCTTGGTTCGTATTATTTTATTGTTTAGGAGGCTTGCGCGGTTTCCCGGAGGACCATGCACAAACTCGCGTTGTTAGCGTTGTTTGCCGCCATTCAACTTGGTGCCGGCGTGACAGATCCCCGCGTTGGCTCCTGGACCCTCGTCTCTGCCCAGTCGTCCATCGATCCCCCCAACAAGCTGTCCATCGCACCGCAGCACGGTGCAGTTCACGTCGTGTTTTCCGGCGAGAACCACCTCGATTTTACGGCGAAGTTGGACGGCCAGGAAGCGTCCATTCCAGGCAATCCGGCATTCAACCAAGTCGAGCTCCGAAGGATCGACAAGCATCAAGTCGAAGTCACACAGAAGAAGGATGGAGTCGTGGTGGCGACGATTCGTGACAAGCTTTCGAGGGATGGCAACGAGCTGACCAGCACCACCTCGCAGGAAGGCCGTCCCGATAAGATCACCGTATGGAGGCGGACCGGGGGAAAGAGATCGGCGAATGATTTATTTGCCGGTGAGTGGACCGAGGACCTGAGTAAAACTCGATTGCGGCAAGGAATGACGCTCGAAATCGAGGCAGAGGGAAACGGTGGGGTCCGCTTCTCGGGCGACTTCAGCTACAGCGCCCGCTTTGACGGCAAGGAATACGATCTGAAAAACTCCCGTAACGATACGGTGACGCTACAGCTTGTCGACGCTCACACGGTCGATGCGATTTACCGCCGAGACGAGCAAATCACGCAAACAGACCGATGGGTGGTTTCCGGCGACGGAACACAGATGACGCTCACCACCTCAGGCTCGCTGGAAACCGGTCAGCAAATCAAAGAGACGCTAGTGTTTCGCAAACAGTAACTATGGCTGTGCCAGGCCCGCTGCGTCCGCGGCTGAGCTGCCCACCGGCAAGTTTTGCGCAGCGCTGAATTCCCGAGTCGCAACCGAGACGATTCCCTTTCGCTGCATGAATCGCAGGATTCCATTGACGGTATCCTCGAGCGAAGGATCCGGCTTGCCCCATGCGGAGACATTCCGAGCTGCCTGATAGCACGAGCTGTCATAGCGTTTAAACTCCATCGCCGAAATGTTATCCACCGAACCCACCAGAAAATCCAGCAGCGGGAACAGCAGATCCTCCTTTCTGCATCTCCGGATGAGCTCGGGGACGAAATCGGGGAGACTGAATATTTCAAATTGCCGGCCGGTTGCCTTTGTAATGAGGCCGGTAATATCTAGCATGTTCGCGTACTCGTCTCTCACGACGTGATACGTCTTATTCTCCGTGCCGGGGGTGGCGGATATCGCCACGATGTTGTTTGCCGTGATGTCTGCCGGGACGAAACTCACCTGGTTGAGAGCATCGACTCCAACGCCGTGGTTTACCATGAACGCCACTAACCGCACGGCGATGTCGAAGTTGTTGCCTCCTCCAGCAACGGAAGGACTGACCAGGGCGGGCCGGAAGATGCGGGTAGCAAGCCCACGGCGCCGCGCGTCCATCACAACCTGTTCTGAAACCCACTTGGATTGGCTGTATCCAAAATCGAGAAGCTCCATCTTCTCGTTGAAGTCCGTCTCATAAAGAACTCTCTTGACCGCCCAGCCAAAAATGAAGGTAGTCGAGACGTAATTAAACGTTTTCGATCGTCCTTCGAACGCCAGCCTCAGAACCTCATTCGTCCCCAACACATTGGCGTCACGCATGCGGTCGTAATTGAGCAGGTAATTTACGGTTGCGCCGTTATGAAACACCGTATCGATTTCATTCGCGAGAAAATCCCAGACCTCCTGCGTCAATCCCAGTTCCTTCTGGCCAAGATCTCCGCAAACGGGAACTACGCGAGTCTCGAACATCTGCATCAATTCCGCCGGGCAAGGTCCCATCGATTCCATCGCAGCCCTCAGCCTCTGCTTGCCCTGACGTTCGTCGGAAGACCTGACGAGAACGTGGATGTTCGCACGCGTTTGTTCCAGCAGGCTTTTCACCAGGAACGGTCCTATGAATCCAGTGCCGCCGGTGAGCAGAACATTATTCACGATCGTCGTTTCGGGCGATAGCAGGTGCGACGTCGGCTCGAAAACGAGCTTCCTGTCGTTGCTCATCATCCGCTGTTCCGCCGCGCGCTGCTCTTCCCGGAAAGCAGCCAAATATTGCCGCAGA
>JASHRE010000568.1 GCA_030037515.1 Candidatus Sulfotelmatobacter sp. | reverse complement strand
ATCAACCTGAGGATCCGCCTTGCTGCCGAGTTCTGTGACGGTTTGTCCGTTGACCTGAACTTGGCCGGACGTGATCAGTTCCTCGGCCTTGCGGCGCGACGCGATCCCTGCAGCGGCAATGATTTTCTGCAGACGTTGCTGGGGCATGCTGCTTATATGTTACGGGGTATTTCGCCTTTCGGGTTGCGGGGGATCGGGAAGGCCGCGACTTCGGTCCTGCCGAGACCATCGGTTTTTCAGACCATCGGCCGCAGCCGCCGAGGTCCGCAAGCCGCAGACCTTACCCCGCCTTCTTCGCGGCAGCTTCGGATTCAGAGTCTTCTGCACCCTCTGCAGATTCCACCGTCGACGGCTCGGACGGTTCAATGTTCTGTTCTGCTTGCCCGCCGCTACTGTTTGCCGCTGCCACATTTTCCGCCGGCATCAATTCCGATTGAAACGATTCTGCCACGAGCTTTTCAAATTCCTCCATGCTTGGCAGTTCATTGACGTCTTTCAGGCCAAAGCGCAGCAAAAATTCTTTCGTAGTTTTATACAGAATCGGACGCCCGATTACCTGCTTGCGGCCGGCAGTCGTGATCAGCTTGCGATCGAGCAGCGTTCCAATAACGCCTCCGGAATCGACTCCGCGAATATCGTTAATCTCTGGCACGGTTACCGGCTGCTTGTAGGCGATCACGGCGAGCGTTTCCAGTGCCGGCAGCGAGAGACGAATCGGCGGTTTCAGACTCTTCGCGAACGCCCGCACCACTTCGTGCTGTTCGGGCTTGGTCGACATGCGATATCCACCGGCAACCTGGCGGATTTCGACGCCATGGTCCGCGCCAGCATAAGCCGCAACCAGTTCTTCTACGGCAAACCGCACCCGGGATTTGATCTCCGCCTCGTCCGAGACACCCTCGCTCACGATATTCGCACGCACGAGCTGCGTCATCTGCTCCAGCGTGATCGGTGTCTCGGCGGCGTAAATAATGGCTTCGAGTTCAGCTTTTAGTGACATCGGTGCTCAGTTCCCTGTGCCCGGTCTTTTGCACGCGACAGTTTTCGCTCGGGACCGGGTGGTCAACTGTTTTTTATCTCCAGTCGTCGCGGACTGCGGTCTGCTCTTTCATGATCTCGTCGAAGTGCGTGTGCTTGCGTACAGCGATCTCTCCGAACAGCCGCTCCTGGCGCACTTGAATGGCCTGCAGCCGCACCAGTTCCAGCAGCGCCAGAAACATGCAGACCAGAGCCTGACGCGAAGGTATGCGCATCAGCAACTGCTTCAGCCGGATCGGACGATCTTCGAGCGAGAGCCGCCGCCGCAAATACTCGATCATCTGCCCGACGGTGACTGTTTCTTCATCCACATCGAGCACGGGACGCGTGCGGACGCGCTCCAGAACCTGTTGAAAGGTCTTGACCAGGTCGATGACATCGGCCGCGATCTCCGGCTCGGTGCCCTCGGCCTCCATGAATTCTTTCAGCGAAGGATTTGTGAGTACGGCGTCTTCGATCTGCTGCTTTTGCAAAAGCATCTGCGCCGCAGATTTGAATTTTTCGTGTTCCAGCAAACGATTGACCAGCTCGTTGCGAGGGTCATCCTGATCCCCGCCGCCAGCTTCGGGATCGCGCGGCAGCAGCATCTTCGACTTAATGTGAATCAGAAGCGCGGCCATGTAGATGAATTCGGCTGCCACATTCACATCGAGATCGCGCATTTTTTCAACGTAGGCGAGGTATTGCGCGGTGATCTTCGCGATGGGGATGTCGTAGATGTTAATGTCCTGCTTGCGAATCAGATCGAGCAGCAGATCGAGCGGGCCCTCGTAAACATCGGCCACAGCGACGGCAAAGGGAAAATCGCTGTCTTCTTTTTTCGCCGCAGGCTTTGCAGATGGAGGGCCCCCCACGGCAGCAACTGGCGCTGGCTGGTTTGCGGAGATGATTTTCGCTTCTTCCATCACGTTTGTTGCGGGTGCGCCGTCGTTCGCCAGGCTGCCCGCCCTCTTTCGCGCCCCTGCGAAAGAGGGCGGGAACTCCGACCTCTCAGTTCAGCTCGAGCGACATTCCCATCGCCGCCCGGACGTCCTTCATGGTTTCCGCTGCCGCCGCCTTGGCGCGCTTCGTACCGTCTTCCAGAATATCCCACGCAAGACGCGGATTGTCTTCGAATTTCTTGCGCCGCTCTTGAATGGGATTCAAAATTTGTACCAGAGCGTCCGCCGCCCAACTCTTGCACTCAATGCAGCCGATGCCGGCCGAACGGCATCCCTCATCGACCTTCGCCATCGTTTCTTTGCGGCTGAAAAGTTTATGCAAATCGCCCACCGGACAGACATCAGGATTGCCGGGATCGGAGCGCCGCACGCGCGCCGGATCGGTCACCATCGTCTTCAACTTCTGCCTGACGAGAGGCTCAGGATCGGTGAGCAGAATCGTGTTGCCATACGACTTCGACATCTTGCGGCCGTCGGTTCCCGGAAGCTTGGCGGCGGGAGTCAGCAGCGACTGGGGTTCAGGAAAAACTTCGCAGTAGAATCCATTGAAACGCCGCGCGATCTCCCGCGTCAGCTCAATGTGTGCCACCTGGTCTTCGCCAACCGGCACCACATCGGCCTTGTAGGCCAGAATGTCCGCCGCCTGCAGCACGGGATATCCGAGGAATCCATAGGTTCCAAGATCTTTGTCTTTGATGTTCTCGCGCTGCTCTTTGTAGGTCGGAACGCGCTCAAGCCAGCCCAGAGGCGTAATCATCGAAAGCAGCAGGTGAAGCTCGGCGTGCGCCGGAACATGCGACTGAATGAAGATCACCGACTTCTGCGGATCGAGCCCAGCGGCCAGCCAGTCGAACATCACTTCCACGGAATTTTCCTTCACATGCGAAGTGTCCGCGTAGTCGGTCGTGAGCGCGTGCCAATCCACAATGCAAAAAAAACACTCATACTCGTCCTGCATCCTGACCCAGTTCTCCAGCGCGCCGACGTAGTTGCCCAGATGCAGCTTTCCGGTCGGACGCATGCCGCTCAGCACACGCTTGCGAGGTTTAATCGAGGCCATCGAATTCGCTGCCCAAAAAATCTCCCCACGACGAAAACCGTGCATCCGGCTCGCCGGATCGTTGCGTTTGCGCTGCCGTGCGGGACTTTCGATAGTAACACGCTAACGCGACTTCTCCCGGCGGGGTTGGCGCCCATGCTTTATAATTCGCGCGCCTTGTCAACTTCGGCCTCCACTCCGACGCAAGCCGCATCCACGCTCGCCCGAAAACTCCGCGCCACCGACTATTTCACGCTGGGCTGGGGAACCATGGTCGGCGTCGGCTGGCTCGTGGTTATGGACGACTGGCTTCTCCGCGGCGGCGCACTGGGAGCGCTGCTCGGGTTCCTGATCGGCGGTGCCGTGCTGCTTCCCATCGGATGGGTGTATGGCAAACTGGTCGCCGCCATGCCCGACGCAGCGGGCGAGATCGCATATACCTCGGCGGTTTTTCCGCGCTCCGTCAGCCTCGCCACGGGATGGATGATGACGCTCGCTTACTTCATCGTCTGTCCCTGGGAAGCCGTTGCGGTGGGACGAATCGCGGCATACATCGTTCCCAGCCTCGATTCCATTCCTCTGTACACGATCGCAGGCCGGCCGGTTTACCTCCCCCATCTGGCGGTCGGCTTGGGATTAACCGTGCTGCTTACGGTTCTGAATTATCGCGGCATCCGCCTGAGCGCGACCTTTCAGAACTGGACAAGCTTTGGCACGCTCGCCCTGTTCGTTGTATTTGTCGGCCTGGGCGTGAGCCACGGATCGCCCGCAAACTTCCCGCCGCGGTTCACGCATACGCCGCTGGTTTCCGTTCTGCTGGTCATTCAGATCGTGCCGTATTTCATGACCGGGTTTGAGTCGGTGGGCAAGGCGGCAGAAGAAGCCAGCCCCGAATTCGGCACCCAGGGCTTTTTTCGTGCGATTTGGATGGCCATCTTCGTTGGCACGCTTTTCTATGCGAGCGTGGTCGCAGCCGTCGCTCTGGCTGCGCCATGGCATACGTTCATCGGCGCGAGTTTCATGACCGCGGTGGTGTTTCAACACGCGGTCGGCGCACGCTGGATCGTGAACATCATTCTGGCTGCGGCCGTGTTGTCGCTCTTCAAATGTTTTAACGGAAATTTTGTCGCGGCCAGCCGTCTCGTGTTCGCTCTCGGGCGGCGAGGCATGATCAGTCCTGGTGCGGGCACGGTGCACTCAAGCTACCAGACGCCTTCCTCCGCCGTGCTTCTTGTCGGCATCGCAACTGCAGGTTGCATGTTGCTGGGAGACGCGATCCTTGTCCCGATCACCGAAGTTGGCTCGGTTGCCTGCGCCGTTGGATGGTCGTCTGCCTGCGCTGCGTACCTGGCGCTCAGCTGGAAGCCGACCAACACCGGGAAAGTGTCGCCACTTGACCGTGCCGTGGCCGCTCTCGCCCTTCTCGTCGGCGTGGCCATGGTGCTGATGAAAATCCTGCCCGGCGTTCCCGGACATTTCACGATTTATGAATGGTTCGCACTCGCCGGATGGATCGCGGCCGGCGCGATTGCCTCCTCGACCCGCGGCCATAATAAAAAGCCAACCGATTCTATCGCTTGAGCCGCGCCTGCTCTGCTTGCGACAGCGAAGAGACATGGGGCTGGGCCAGCGTTCCTGTGATCGCATATCCTTGCGATCCCCCGGCGGGCAGCAATTGGAATTGCAATTCGCGCATCGGCGATGTGGTTCCGCTCAACTGGAACGTTCCGTCGATGGTGTCGAGTATTGCCTCTTTGATTTCGATCCCTCGCGCCCGCACTCGGGCGATGCCCGACAATTCTGCGAATTTGAGTGGTTCCGGATCTTCCAGCGAAATGTGCGGAAGAGAGCCATTTCGTGATTGAAAACGAAGTGTGGCCTCTAGCGACTGCCAGAACTCAGCCGCCGAAGATCCTTTGGCCGTCAACTGATAGGTTCCGCTCGCCGTTCCATTGATCCACGCATCTTTCATCATTTGCGCAATGTCGTCCAGAGAAACGCCTCGCAAGTTGCCGCTGCTGGTTGAGACCGCCGGGCTGCGGCGGAAATCGGTTTCCCACTCTCCCGAAAATTTTCCACCGAGTACATCCGCGCGCAATTCCGTCACGTTGAGATCGCCGTTGGCAAGCGCCAGACTACCCGTGACATGATTTGCCGTGAGATTGCGAATCTCGAAACGGTCCACGATAATCCGGCCGGAAGCGTGCACACTCGCCAAAAACGAGGGGGGCGCGGCGCTCGCTTGCAAGACTCGATACCATGGCCGATCCTTAGTGCCGGGGTTGACCCAGGCGCTCAAGTCGCTGAGGACAACTTGATTCGATTTCAAATCGAAGTGAATGGCGCATTGTGCCGGAGTGCCGCATCCGCGTGCCATCTCCAGCGCACCGGTCCACTCTGAGTTGGCCGTCTTCGCATTCAGCTTTTGAACGCGTACCGCATTGGCCAGCAACTGCAGGTTCGCCGACGATACTTCAGCCGGCGCATCGGTTCCGCGCAGCGGAATGCGGACGTTGCGCAGCCTGGCGGTTCCGGTCACTTGTGGGCCTGAAAAATTCTGCGCACCGCCAGACCATCCCGGCCAGACTCCTCGAATCTGCAGATCCGATTGCGCCTCGCCCGTCACGTTTGTGTGCAATACAGGTATACCGAGCAAATGCCCCGCGGCCAGCGTCTTGCCAATCTCGCTTTCGCCGGCGAGCAGGAAATTGTAGCCGCTCCGGTCGATCCAGCCCCCCCCGGTCAGTTTTCCCACCCCGGTGGAAAACGGACCAATCACGACCTGCGGTCCGGCGCCGAAAGGAGCGCTGGGAAATTTCTTATGGAATGCTCGCGCCGTCGCCTCAAAACGTGAACCAGAAGGCCGATCCGTGAGGAAGAAGGGAATCATTTCCGGCGCGATCTCAGCCTTATTCGCCGCCAACGCAAGACGGAAATTCTCGATCTCTCCTCGTCCTTCGAAGCGGACCCGGGAGAGTTGTTCCTTGCGCTCGAGCCTGACGCCTCCCTGCAGCACTCCCTGGCCGACCAGATCGTCGGGAATATTCTTCTTGACGCGGCGGGCCAGGGCAATGAGCGCGTTCGCAGGTACACGCTCGGCATTCAGGCTGAGGTCGTAATTATGACTCCCCGGAAGCCCGGCAGCGCCTTTCAGGCTGACGAAACCGTCAGCCACTGGCGCGCTGCAAAGAATTTCAGAAAGGGTTCGGTCAATCGAGCTGTATTGCGCTTGGCAGTGCGCCGCCAGCCGCAGGGCATCACCACTGGTGATATCGTAGCGGCGGAAATCCTGAATGGAGCTGTCGTTTGCGATCGCAAGCTTCGCAGGTGTACCACTCAGCTTGACTTCGAGTTGCACGCCGCCACGCCAGCCCTGGTCCACGCCGGTAAGGAATTTCGTCAATTGGCCGAGCTGCGGGCGGTCCCATTCCACGCGGAAATCGAGCGGGGTATCGCTCAGCACAGCCGCACGCTGCCACGTTCCGTCGACGCGAAGAATGCCGGTATCGTTCAGGTTCAGATCCGTGCGAGTGGGCTGTGCCTTCAATCGCACGCCCCATGTGTCTTCGGATTCCTGCCACAGAGAAAAATCGGCGTTGGTCAGAGCGTACGGCTTCTTCTCACGGCCAACCATGAAGTTGATCCGGCCCGACGAAGCCTCGATATAAGGAAACCCCGGCCGCGGCTCCAGTCGCGCTTTCGCGGTCGGCGCCAGCGGCACGTGCGCCGAATACTCCAGAAGGGCCCCCAGGTTCCAGTGACCGTCGGCGCCCCGCACCAGGTTCAGGCTGGGCTCCGTCATGTCGAGGCGCGCAATCTCCAGACGCCCGCGCATCAATGACGTCAAACGCAGCACCGCGGTTACTTCGCCCGCTCGTAGCAGGGGCTCGGCACCAAACGCGACGTCGTCATAAATGACGAGATTTTCCAAGTCGAAGCCCGGCCATGGCAGCAATTGGATGTGCACCGATCCGATGTCGACCGGACGTCCCACCCCGGAACTGATCGAGAGAATGATTCTCGATTTCAATCGGGATGCACCCGGGCGCAGCAGAAACAACAGCAGCAGGATGACTGCTGCAAATGCCCATTGCCGCTTGAAGGAGAGTAGCTTCAAGGCACCCTCACCGCTGGCTAAGGCGTTTCATCGTACGATCGTGAAGGTCCGGTGCCAACGTGTCTCGTCGAAGAAATGAATGATGATCCTGCCCACGAACAAAATGCGATCGCTCCAGTCCGTCTTGCGATATTGATCTTCCGGTGTTTCAAACGACCAGTAAATAAACATCGGCCGGCCGATGATGTTCTGCCGGGGAATGAATCCCCAATACCGGCTGTCGAGGCTTACACCGCGATGATCGCCCATGGCGAAGTAATGGCCCGGCGGTACGACAATATCGTCGCCCTGCACGTATTGCTGCATGTTTGCCGCCCAATCCGGATAAACGCCATAATCCTCCGAGGGAGGAAGTGCTGGAAAATTATTGCGGTACTCGTCCGCCGGATTGTCGCGATCGTGCAAGACGTACGGCTCGTTCAGGGCCACGCCATTGCGATACACCACACCCTTGCGCAAATGAATGCGATCGCCGGGAGTCCCGATGATGCGCTTCACAACATAAAGCCCGGGTTCGGCGGGAGACAGAAACACGACGATATCGCCAAAACGGGGGTCGCGATATGGAATGATGGAGCTGATCCAACTCGTCTTGGGCGCAAACGAGATGCGGTTCACGAAAACGTGATCCCCGATCAGCAGCGTATTTTCCATGGAACTGGAAGGGATCTCGAACGCCTGCACGATGAAAGTGATGATGAACAGGCCCGTCACCAGCACGGCGCAGAGTGAGGCAATGAATTCAACCGTCGTCTCCTTCGGCTTCTCCGGAGCCGCCTGCTGCGGCTTTTCGCGCAGCGTTCTCTGGGGCAATACGGGGGCGTCTGAATTTTTCGTCTTAGGCACTCGCGTCTTCCGTTATGAGCAGAGTCTTCCGGCGTCGCATGCTTTGCCAGCAGTCCTCGCTACCCTGCCAACCTTTCAGTGTACCAGTCGCAGCGTGCGATGCCAGCGCGTAATCTGGAAGAAATGCGTCATCGCGTACGCCACGTGATTTAATCGTCCCGCCAGCGTCGGCGACGGGTTCTCGTCCCAGTCGCGCACCGACCAATAGATGATCAGCGGCCGTCCCACAATATTTTCCCGCGGAACGAACCCCCAGTAGCGGCTGTCCTGGCTGTCGTCGCGATTATCTCCCATCACGAAATAATCGCCCTGCGGCACGATCAGCTCTCCGTCATCGACCAACCTCTGCATTTGCAACCACCACTTCCCTTCCATGCCCGGCGCCGGAATGTCGGTGCGCGGAAAATTGTCGCGGAACAGATTGTTCGGCGGTTCCAGATAGCGGACGTACGGTTCGTCGAGAGGTTTGCCGTTGATCCACACCTTCTTGTTCACCAGCCGCAGGTGATCACCGGGAACCCCTATCACACGCTTCACGAAATGTTGTGTGGGATCGACTGGATACAAAAAGACGATGATATCGCCCCGCCGGATTTTCTGGTACGGCACCAGATGGCCGCCCGGCCCGCCGCCGTAGCAAAGCTTGTTGACGAGAAGATAATCGCCTACGAGCAGCGTGTTTTCCATCGATTCGGAAGGAATCTGGAAGGCCTGCACGACAAAAGTGATCACGAAGACCGCGATGACGATCGTGCCCAGCAGCGACTCGATCGAACTGATCAAATCGCCTCCGATGGTTTGGACGATTGGCCGCGGTGGAGAGTCCATGAAGATTCTACTGGTCCGCAGCTCCCGGAGCGGGTTTCATTTCCGCCTTCGACCGCGCCGCCAGCGAGGTCAGCAGCTGCCGCGCCGCATCCTGCTCTGCATTTTTTTTGGTGGAACCTTGTGCCCGCCCCACCAGTTCGGGATTTTTTCCCGTCTTCATGCTCAGACGGGCTTCCACAGTAAACGTCTTGCTGTGTTCGGGGCCCGTTTCCTCAACCAATACGTATGCGGGTTGTGGCAAACCCAGGCTCTGCAAAGCTTCCTGCAACGCGGACTTAAAATCCGTAACCGGCAGCGTTTCTCCCTGCTGCGCCATGCGCTCCAATTCGGGCTCGACAATGTTGCCCAGAACGAAGTTACGGGCGATTTCAAATCCTCCGTCCAGGTAGATCGCAGCCAGAATCGCTTCGAGTGCATCCACCAGCAATGCCGTTTTGCTGCGTCCACCGCTTTTTTCTTCACCCCGGCCGAGCCGCAGATAATGTCCCAGTTCCAGCCGCTGCGCCACCTGAATGAGATGACGCTCGCTCACCAGATGCGCCCGCAGCTTGGAGAGGTCGCCTTCGCGAAATTGGGGGAAGCGGCGAAACAGTTCTTCGCTCGTGACCAGCGACAACACAGCATCGCCCAGAAATTCCAGCTGCTCGTTGTCGTTTACTTTGTATTTGGTTTCGCCCGTGCGCTGCGATTCCTGCTCCCGCGCCTGCGAGCTGTGCGTGACCGCCTGCTCGATGATCGCACGCCGCCGGAAGTGATGGCCCAACGCAGCTTCCAATCCCGAAATTTCCCTTTCTTTCATTCAGATGATTTTACGTGCTGTACCCTGACCGCAGCCGGAACAAAACATGTGGGCACAGCCGCCACTCGGCCGGGGTCGCCAACCCGCGCGGTTTTCGCCGGATCGGTTGCCCGGCTGTGCGGCGGGGCCTAAGCTCCGCTCAACAGGTGGCATCACGGCGTGAATCGGTGCTAGTTTTTCGCGGGCGCACTCTGGCCGGGAGCCGTGCCGCTGTTCAGCTTGGTCAGCCGATCCTGCTCTGCGCGTGCCGCTTTGCCCGCCGGCGAGTCGGCATGATCTTTGGTCAGATCCACGGCCTGATTCGCATACTTCAAAGCCTCAGGAAACTTGTTTTGCATGTCAAGCGCAACCGCCAGCCGCAGCACCGCCACCGAATCCAGTTGCTGCGGAAATGCGTCGATCGATTTGCGCAGATCGGTCTCCGCTTCGGGCCAATCCTTCGCATTCGAAGCCAGCGTTCCCAAAACGGCGTAGGCGTTTGAGCGCAGAAATCCTTTGTAGGCCGCCAGTTGTTGCGGATCAACTCCGGTGGTCGGAAGATCCGTATCGATGGTGGTCAGGGCACGCTCAGCATCTTTTTTCGATTCTGCGAAACGCTGATCCTTATCGAGGTCCGTGTCCCGCGTGCGCTCGGCCAAAACCTGCGCCACGCCAATCAGAGCCTCCGGATCATCCGGATCATAGCTCAGCACCTTCTGGGCCGTTTCCATCATCTTGTCGGCGTTGTTGGCCTGCTGATAGCGCTGCATCGCCGCCTTGTAAACTACCACGCGCAGTTCGCTGTCCGGATATTTCGCGGCGAAATCGTTGGCCGCTTTCTCTACGGCCGCCGGGTCGGGCAGCGCGGTGGCAGCCTTGAAATCATCGAATTCCGGCTGCGTCTTCGCCTGCGGCGGACGCTTGCCCGCCGGTGCAGCTTGCGCCTGGCCGGACTGAGCGTTTTGTGGGGCGGTTTTATCCTGCGCAAAACTCCACGCGCAGGTTCCCAGCACTGCGATCAACACTGCTGCTCGCATGATGCATTCTCCTTGCTGCACACGTTTTCTCATCCGATTCTCGATTCCTCTGATGTTAATTTCTTTGATCTTTCAGGATAACCGTGCATTTTACAGCATCGCGCCCCCACCATGGCCGCCCGCGTCGTACCGCAGGCCCGGCGCTTTCAGGCAGGGCGCCGCCGCGGGCCCAGCCACCTCGCGGGTGCGCGATCTCAAGCCGCTGAGTCTATTGCTGCGGCTTCACCGGAGGCTCATAGGGCTGCTGGAGCCCGCGTTCCGCGGCTTGTTTGACTTCCGGCAAGGCCGTACCCACGCTCAACGCCGCGCGATATTCGTTGAGGGCACCTTGGCGGTCTTCCTTCATGTCGAGAATCCGTCCCAGGTACACGTGCGACCACCCCAGCACCTTGGGATCTTTCGTCGCCTGAATCGCCCTCTGGAAGTTGTCAAACGCCCCGTCGCGATTCTTGTTCGCCACCGCCACCTGCGCCAGGATGAACAGCGCCCGCCCCTGGTCGCCGATCTTCCGCTCGATCGCCTGCTGCGCCAATTCCTGCGCGCCCTTGGCATCGCCCGCCGCCAATCGCTGCTCCGCGGTCGACAGCATGCGCCGGTCCTCCATGCGCGACAGTTGCACCAGTTCCGGGGTGGTCACGGCGGCGAACTCCACATCGGCCGCGGCTTTCTGCTCCGCCTTGAGATCGATGCCGTCGATCATCTCGGCATAGTCGGTGCGCAACCCCGCTGGATCTTTCTCGAATTTGGCGAACGCATTGTAGAAATAGCGCGTCAGAATGTATCCCTGCTTCACGGCGTCATCGACCGCCTGCGCGCGCATCGCCTCCGCCGTGTGCTTGGTCCCGGTCGTGCGGATCTCGATCGCTCGGATCATGCACTCAGTCACCAGCAGCGAGATATCCTCCTTGAAGGTCTCTTCAATGGGCGCCCGTTGCACGGATTGCAACAGCGGCTCCACGCGTTTGATCGAAACGAAATTTTTTTCCGCCAGGGGGTCGAGCAGGTAATGCAGATAGGCGTGCCGGATCTCCTCCATCTTGAGCGGCTCCGCGGAATGGGGATCGGGCGAAGGGAAAACCACGACATAGTAGTCCATGCCGTAATTGCGAGCGTTCGCCTGATTGGGATCGCCGAGATAATCGAGAAAGATGGTGAATGTCCGGCCAAGGTATCCGCCGGATTGCATCTTCAAATAAATGTCATTATCGAAGACCATCTTGGCCAGCGGATCGTGATAACGCTCGACCAGCGCCGCATAATTCAGCCGGTGCCGCTCCCAGATTTCGTGAATCCGCGCCGCGTTGTAAAAAAGCTCCAATTGCTTGCCAAAATTTGCGATGCCCGCCGCATCCGGCGGCAGATCGTCTTCCCGCACCCGGGGCAGGAATTGCGGAGGCCCCTGCAGATAAAGCGCCAGCGAAATGTACTGCGAAAGGTCGTGGGCTTGATCGCTGGTGCGGTGCGCCTCGTACCACAGGCACATTGTTGCCGCCGTTTCCTGCGCGTTCTCTGATTGCCGGAGGATCTTCTGGACCTCATCGCCAACCGTGATCCGCAGCGGATCGGAAACATTCAGATCAGCGTCGTAGCCGCACGTGTTCATGGCAGCGAGCACGGTGAATAGCGTTTCACTCGTGTCGAGCGTGATGGGATTGTTGTTGTCGGCCAGACACGCCGGCACCGCCATGCCGATCAGGGCGGACGCAAGCACAATTCGAACCACAGAACCGAGGAAACGCCTCAGGAAATCCTCCCGCAGAGCTGCCATACGCAGGGCCGGTTGGCCATCGAGAATTCGGCGGAGACTGATTTAGTGTATGTCGTCGCGTGCGGAGGGTCAAACCCGGACGGGCAGAGCGGCAGGGATTTTGAGCATCATTGGGTCATCGGCTAGAAATCGTAATCAGCGCAGAGACGCCATGGACGGGTTTGTTAGGAATGGGGGCCCTGATCATCTACGGTTAAATCCCTGATCTGCCTGGGGAGGCGCTGTCCCGGGCCAAGTCGTTGGTCTATCGAGTGACTCCAGAGCCACCGCCAGGAGCCGATGCCGCGAACCTGGCGCGATTGCGCGCGATCATCGATACCAGGGGCCGGCGGCAGGAACGCGAGCACATATCCGGGCCACCGCAGCTGGCGCAGGCGGCGATGGATGCTGTCCGGTGGTGGCGATACCGCATTGAGATGGTAAACGACGAACAAGCCGCCCAAGTCGAAACGACTACAAAGTTGACTCGCCCGATTCCAGAAACTGAGCGCGGTTCAACTGACGCTTCTGTCAGGCGACTCACTCAATTCCCTGGTTGCGAATTGCCCAAAATCATGCAGCCCCGACATTGTGGGTCACTTTCGTAACTCGGATTTCTGTTCGCCCGGGACATACAATGAGTTCCACAGCCCTCGCCGGCAGGGGTTACCCGGCTTCCAGATATGGCATGGGAAAACTTTTCGCGGGAACGAGCCACTGTTCCCCGGCTGATTGCTTCAGCGCTCTGCATCGCCGCCACCTTAATCGGCGCGTGGCTCACCGACTTCGAGGAGCCTTATGTTCCTTTCGCGATTGCCGGAACCGCAGCATTCTTCCTTCGCACCCGGCTTTCACGCTGGGAAATCTATGGCTGGCTGCTGATTTCCGCGCTTCTCGTGAAAGTGATTCATCTGCCGCACGTTCCTTTCTGGGTTCTGCGGGTCGCGGCGTCCATGGCAGTGCTTGGCTTCGGCGCGGCCATGATCCTTGGATTGCGCGCAATCTGGTCGGAGGGTGAAGGCCGGGAGAACGCCGTCGCACTGCTGGCGCCGGCGCTGATCCTGATCATCTTCATTTTCGGATGCGCAAAGGTGCTCAACCTCACCAGCGGCGTCAGCCCGCAAACCGACGACGCCTGGCTGTACGCCTTCGACGGCAGCCTGGGATTTCAACCAAGTTTCAGCCTCGGGAAAATTATGTACGACAGCATCTTCCTGACGCGCGCCTCGGTGCTGACCTATCTGGCACTGCCTTTCGCCATGGCGGTTGTCTGCGCGTGGCAGATTTCCGGGGAAACGCGCCGCATTTCGTGGTACATGCTAACCGTAATCTTGCTTGCGGGAGTTGGGGGCTGGCTGCTTTACACCATCGTGCCGGGTACAGGGCCAATTTATGCCTTTGGAAAAGATTTCCCCTGGAAAGCCCTCCCCTACCGGGACCTGCCCCGCTTCGTGCTCGGGAAAAGGACCATTCCGACGGCGATTCCGCGTAACGCTATGCCTTCGCTGCATGTGGGTTGGGCGGTGCTGCTGGTTTGGAATAGCCGCAAATTTCCCGTCGCGCTGCGCTCCGCCATTCTTGTCTTTCTGATCTTCACGATTTTCGCGACACTCGGAAGCGGCCAGCACTACCTTGTCGATTTGGTGGGCAGCC
>JASHRE010000567.1 GCA_030037515.1 Candidatus Sulfotelmatobacter sp. | reverse complement strand
GAACAAGCAAGGTCGACCGTCCCCGAAAATCCGTTCATGGGGCTGAGCGTGACCGTCGACAGCGTTGAACCACCCGCCTGGATGGCATAAGGATTAAACGCCGAAGCGCTCAATGTGAAGTCCTGCCCATAAGCCGGACCGCTCAGCAAAAAGATCAGGGAACCCAGAACAAACAGCACCGGAGCGACGCGCGGCTTTGCGATCAATGTCGACCACTTGAGTCTTAACATGAATGATTTAGATAGCTTCGATTCAAGAATTCGCGTGCGGGCTGCCCCAGCCCACCCCGAATTGCAAACATTTCCAGGCCCGCGGGCTGCTAAAGGCTCCTGCCCGTTTTCGCCACCGGTCAACCGGCCCTCCGATTTCCGGAGAAGCACAATACTACCATTAACCTTACGGCGAAATCGCAAGGGAGGTACGTCTAAACCAGGTACTCGTTAGCCCGCAGGACGCGGTTTACTTCGCTCAACACGGCCCTGAGGATTTCATTGATTTCGGTGAGAAGAACGATCAGCGTGGTTGGATCCTTCTCTTCCAGAACCTGAGAACAAAGCTCATGCAATCGTTGTTGCGTCGTTGCTGCCATCTTGTCGCGCCCCGTAAAAGCCAGATACCTTACCGAGAAATTAGCATGGCGATCGCCCGGATTGTCGCGCCAAAGTGCGTCAATTCGGGCAAACAGACGGCCCACCTGGAACCCTGCTACGGGACCGTTGGTCGACGGAATCCTAATGTTTAGTTAATCCCTTCAGCCCGTTCAGCGGATTCTGCTGGCCCACGGGATTCTTGCCCTTCATTACGCCGTTCAGCAGGCCTTTGGCCATCCCTTTCACATCGGGCACGAACTTCGGGTCGGAGGTTGTTCCCTCGACTTCAAAAGGAACACCCATCCCGCCAACGTTCGCGGTCATATTGAACGCCAGCTGATCCGATGGGCTCACGGTCCCGCCTCCCGTGAGAAGCCCGATCGACGGCACGTCCAGATTGATGTTGTTGGCTTGCGTGCCTGCCAGAGACATCTTCACATCCGAACTCAGGTTCTTGATCTCCGTCACACTGCCGCTATGCTTTCCGGCCAGGGCGGAGATGGCCGAAAGTCGTGAGCCCAGATCGAAGTTGTCGAGCTGCGAATTCTGCATCTTGATTGAACCGGCAGTCACCAGCTGGTTGACCGGGCCGGTGCTCGTCAGATTGACATTCAGATCGCCATTTTTCAGCGTCGCTCCCGGAGGCAACTTCACGCCCACAGCCGGCAGCATTGCTTCCAGTTCATCGACGGACATCCCGTCACCAACTAATTTCAGATCGACGGTTGTAACCCTCGGACGGAGGTCGTAGTTTCCAGTCAGGTGGGCCACGGCTTTCCCCATCTGTATGTCGCCTTGACTGAGCGTACCGTTTTGTTTTGTCAGATCGTAGACCGCGGCAAAGGCCACATTCACATCTCGTCCCGCGGGCGCTCCGTTTGCGACGACTTGCAGTTTCGTGGCACGCAGCGTGCCGGTTACCTTCGCTTCATGGCCATCGGAGGTGACGGTCCCGTCCAGATCGGCAATTCCGGCAATGCCCGAAGCCGGATCGATGAATCCCGATTGCGCCAGATTCATGCCGTGTACTGACAGCTTCGCATCGAGCGGTGTCAGCGTCGCGTCGGTCGCGTTGATCGGACCTGAGCTGCCGTTTAAATCGAGGCTGCCGCCGCCGGGGAGGTCCGCTTTCATTGAAAACGGAAACGAATTCGTGAAGGCAAAATTTTTCACCTCGATATTCACGTTGCTGTAGACATGAGAGCCCGACGTCGAACCCATCTGCGAAACCGTCACCCGGCCATTGTTCACGTTCAATTTGGCGACCGTGAGATTCGGGTTGCTCGGAAGCGCTCCTGTACTTTGCGCCGGAGTCGGTTTCGATTCCGGCTGCGCCTTCATCGATTCGGGCGGCGCGTTCGTTTGCTGCGAACCCGATGCGGTTTCGGTTCCGATGCTCGAGAAATTCCACTTTGCGCCATCCTCTGATTTCACCAGGTTGATCTCCGGCTGGTTCAGCGTGAGTTCGGTCACGTTCATCGTTTTCGAAAAAATGAGCGGGATCATCTCCACGCCCACCTTTAGCGATTTCGCCTGCACGAAAGGCGTCTTGCTGAAAGCCGGGTCGTCGGCAATCGCGATGTTTTGGGCGCCGACTGAACCCGACCACAAACTCAGCGAGAGATTTCCCACCGTGACCTGCCGGCTGAACGCGCTCGTCAGCTCCGCCTCCAGCTTCGGCCGGAAGGTGTTGGCGTCGATAAAGAATGGGACGACAATCACAATCATCACCAACAGTGCAATCACGATTGCGAGAATTTCCAATCCGCGTTTCATAATTCACCTTCCGTTCCGAAATTTAGTGTCGCCCGCCTCGTCGGCGTTTCCATCTTCCGTCAGCGGTCGTCGCCCAGCAGTTCGGGCGACGGCACGGGAGCGGTCGCCTGCTTTTGAGTTCTTTCTCGATACGTTCCGCCGCGGCCAGCTCTCTTTATTTGCCTCCTGTTTGTGTCCCAGCAGCAACAGCGCTCTGCCCCGCAGGTAATGAACATCGAGTCGCCAAGGATCGGTCCGCCGCTGCCGCATCAATTTCCGCCAGAGCCCGCCCACATTTCCTCTGGCGTCGGTAAATCTTCGCCAGCCCGAGTCGCGCACTCACCAGCCGGGGATCCAGCCGTAAGGCCTGCCGGTAACTGCTTTCCGCCTGGGCGTCATCTTCGGTCAGCCCGTGCAGGCTTCCAAGTTCGTCGCAATTGAGCTCCAGATCCGGTTCAACCGCCCGATGCTTCAGGAATTCCGGGAGCGCCTGCACGTATTCCGCCCCCCGCTCGGCGAAGAAATAACCAAGTCCGAGCAGATACCGTGGCTGGAGCGCTTGCGGTTCCTCACGCACCACGGACTCAAACGGCGGAATCGCCTCAAACAATTGGCTTTGCCGATAGTACGCCAAACCGACGTTCAACCGCACTCCGGCCACCTGCGGCATCGGTTTCTCGGCCTCATGCGGCTCCTCGAGCGCTTTGGACCACTCCCGCCGCCGCACGGACACCACCCTCAGATTGGCGCGGGCTCCCCCCGGAGTTCGGGTTCAAAGCGAGTACCGCACGGAAGTCGCGCTCGGCCTCGTCTAGACGCTGATGATTCAGCGCATCCTGTCCACGCTGAAAGAGTTGTGGGAGTTCCTCCGCGTTCAGGCGCGTAGTGAATCGGCGGACGAATCTGATGCGGGAGTCACCGCGGACTGAGAAATCGGTACGATCCGTGGGAGCGGCATCACAGCCAGCCCCAGGCCACCGGCATTGTCCGCATCGTTCTTGATGTGATTCCCACCCTTGACACTCGATTCGCTCTCTGCTGTAGTGTCCGCCAGCGTTGTGCGGAATTCAAGCGCTGCGCCCGATCCAATTACTTTCATTGAACCGCGTCGGTTCCCTGTACTGTGCGGCCATGGTGACGATTCGTGACGTAGCGAAGGAAAGCGGGTTTTCGTCAACCACGGTTTCTATTGTTCTGAATAACGCGCCGCTGGCCCGCTACATTCCCAGCGCGACCAAAAAGCGAATCGAGCGTGCCGCTCAGAAGCTGGGATACCGCCCCAACCAGTTCGCCCGCTCCTTGCGCAGCAAGCGCAGTCATACCGTCGGCGTCATGGTCTTCGATATGACCGACCCCTACTGCACGCTTGTCCTGCGCGGAATCGAAAATACGCTCTATCAGGCGTCGTATCTCCCGATCCTAACCGACGTCCACAACGAACGCAGCCGCTTCGAACGTTATCTTGAAATGCTGCTCGACCGCCGCATTGAAGCCCTGATCGTGCTGGCCAACTGGCTTTTCCTCGATATCAACCTGTTGGGTGACGTCGAAAAAAGCAGCATTCCCACGGCGATCATCGGCTGCGAACTGAAAACTGATTCCATCAGCTCGATCATCGTCGACAATGAAGTCGGCGGCTTCCTTGCGCTGGAGCACCTCCATTCGCTCGGTCACCGTAAGATCGCCATCATTCGCGGGCCGAAGGCTCTGACAGACAGCTCGCCACGCTGGCGCGGCATTCGTGACTGCGCCAAAGCTTTCGAATTGCAGCTCGATCCCCGGCTCATCGTCGATTTGCCGGAATCCCGCGATCCGGTCTCGAGCTTCGAAGCCGGGCAGAAGCTCACAGAAGAATTGATCCGGCAAAAACGCTCCTTTACCGCACTGCTCGCCTTTGACGACATGAGCGCGTTTGGAGCGATCCGCGCCCTGAATAAGGCTGGCATCCGCGTGCCCGATCATTGTTCGGTGGTCGGATTCGATGACGTGGCGCCGTCGGCGCTTTATACTCCGCCCCTCTCGACCGTCCGCCAGCCCATGGAAGCCATGGGCGCCGCGGCGGTCGGCATTGTGATTGACGGCATCAACGCCGTGCTCGAGAAGCGCGAGATGGGTGCGACGCACCGCAAGGTAGCGCCGGAACTAGTTGTGCGCGAGTCAACCAGGAGTTTGCTGTAGCCTGCTTCGGCAAACGAAATCGATTTTGCGATTGCTGTATGGCCGCGGCCGTGCCGTTGCCCGCCCGGGCATCTGGCTCGGTTTTTTCTTGACAGTGACTGAGCGGTAAACGCACTATTGATACGTTTTAATAGTGCCTTTTCGAGCCCGGACGGTCTTAATCCGCGATCGTGACAATACAGGAGGTCGGCATGAACTCGCGCATGATTCACGTCGCCAGCTGGTGGTTCTGTTCGCTTCTTCTCATTTTCACCACGGTGGGTGCCATCGCGCAGGCCGGGCGTGGCAGCATCAGTGGTACAGTTACTGACCCCAACGGCGCGGTAGTTCCCGGATCGCGAGTGACCCTGCTGAATAAGGCGACGGGAGTCACCCAGCACACCGTCACCAGCGGCGCGGGACTCTATACCTTCATTTCTCTCAATCCCGCCCAGTATGAAGTCACCGCCAGCCAGTCCGGATTCTCGAGCGTGGCTCAGGACAACGTGAGGGTCAACGTCGACCAGACGACCGAGGTCAACATCACGCTGCGGGTCGGGGCCGCGACCGAGACCGTCACCGTGACGCAAACGGCAGAGCTGGTTGAGCCCAGCAATTCTACGGTCGGCTCTCTCATTCCCGCCGAAACCATTGACCGCGTCCCGCTGCTTTATCGCAACGTCTACGATCTGGCGCAGTTGAGCGCGGGCGTGAGTCCTCCGAATGGCTCGCCCAATTCGAGCGATTCGATGCAGTCAATTCAAAATATCTCGGTCGGGCGGCCGGGAGTCGATATCTCCTCCGCCACGATCAACGGCGCCATTGTGGGATCGGTTTACTACATGCTCGACGGCAGTCCCGTCGGTATCGCCGAAAATAATTCTGCGGCTATCATCCCGGCGATGAATATTCCCGAGGACGGCATCGAGGAAGTTCGCGTCGAGACGCAGAATACGCCAGCCTCTTATCAGAGTGGCGCAGCGGGTGTGATCAGCCTGGTCAGCAAGTCCGGCACGAACCAATTTCACGGCGACATTTTCGGCGTGTTCCGGCCCAACGCTTTGTCGGCCAACGATTACTTCAACAAGGATTACGAACTCGCCAATGGCCTCAACAATTCGCCTCCGTCTTTCTACCGCTATCAGGAGGGCGCAGCGATTGGGGGTCCGATAAGAAAAGACAAGATATTTCTCTTCGGCGACTACGAGGACACACAGCAGCAGCAATTCGAAGGCATCAAGACATATACGGTTCCCACCAGTCTTGAGAGGACCGGAAACTTTTCCGCCATGGGCTTCACGATCTACGATCCGACCCAGCCCGACAACCCTGACGGTACGCGGCAGCCGTTTCCCGGAAACATAATTCCAAACCCGAATCCGATCGGGTTGCTGTTCTTGTCGAAGATGCCGACCTGCAATTACCCGAGCCCTGCCACCTGCGACAATGCAACGAGTGACGTGTCTCCCAACTACGCCGCGCCCGGTCTGGACCCGTTCTATGGGCACCGGTTCGACGTCCGCTTGGACTGGGCCAAGAGCGAGAAGCAGCGCCTTTTCACACGCTTCTCCTACGACAGGTTGAACTTCGCCACTGCCAATGTCTTTCCCAGCGGTTGGGACATCGACTATGCGGAGAACATCACCAATGGACGCAACATCCTCGTCGCCGACGACCTGACTCTGAACTCTACTACTGTTCTGAATTTGCGTTATTCGTTTACGCGGCATTAT
>JASHRE010000566.1 GCA_030037515.1 Candidatus Sulfotelmatobacter sp. | reverse complement strand
GCCCGCTGCGTTGAAATCCGACCGAGGCCACAAAGCCGGTTGGTGTGTGGAGGAAGCGCAGCACCGGCTCGACAGCATTCGCGACGCCGTCGAGAAATATGCTCCGTGGTTTCTGCCGGAATTTGCCGGCTTTCGCAGTGATCCCGCGCTCAACGCACAACAACTCGACACCATTGCTCTGGAGCGGCTGCCGGAGTTTATCGATAAATTGATCGCGCGGGTTGATTGGGCCGGGCATTCCGGGGAACAACAACGCGTTCTGGCCGCGCGTTTCCGCGAGCAGCTGCTCGAGGCGAAAACCAACGCCGTTGCACTTATCGCCGACCTGCGCAAACTCGTTCTGAGCGCCGGAAGCTTGGCCGACAACATGGATTTTAGTTTCATGCTGAACCGGCGGCGGAAGCTGGTTTCCGTGGGCTTCAATGTCGAGAAGACTCATCTCGAACCGGCCTGCTACGACTTACTGGCCAGCGAGTCGCGCACGGCGGCGTTTGTGGCCATTGCCAAAGAGGATATCCCACAAGAAACCTGGTTCCTTCTGGGACGGGCCCACACCCTCGATGACGGACGTCCCGTGCTGCTTTCCTGGAGCGGAACCTCGTTTGAGTACCTGATGCCTTCCCTGTGGATGCGCTCCTTCCCCAATACTTTGCTCGAGCGCTCGCGCGCTGGATCGGTGCGCTCGCAGCAGCGTTACGGCGAGCGCAAAGGCGTTCCCTGGGGGATTTCCGAATCGTCTTACGCGAAGCTGGACGACGCAGGAGTTTACGGCTACTACGCCTTCGGACTCCCGCATCTGGCGCTGCACAAAAGTGAAGTGGATGCGCTGGTCATTTCCCCCTACTCGACAGTCTTGTCACTGGGAGTTGATCCGGAAGCGACCCTGCAGAACCTCCGTCGCATGCAGAAGCTGGGTTGGCTCGGCGCGTACGGCTTTTATGAAGCGGCCGACTTCAGCAATGCAAAGCGCCGCCTGTGGGGCAACCGCCATCAGATTGTCCGCTGCTGGATGGCGCACCATCAGGGCATGAGCCTGCTCGCTCTGACCAACTTTCTGCACGGTCACATCGTCCAGAAGTGGTTCCATGCGGAACCCCGTGTGCAGGCCAGCGAACTGCTGCTGCACGAAAAGCCGGTGGCCTATATCTCCGAGGCCCCACGCCGTCTTGCTGTGGCATAGATGGAAAACCTGTAGAATCCAGGAATGCCGAGATTTTTAGCGCCGTTTCGAGCGGTTGCGCTCGCTCTGCTCATCCATTCGCTGGGCGCGTACGCACAAACCACCAACCAAGACATCACCGTCGATGGAAATGCTCCGTCGCACCCCTTCCCGCATTTCTGGGAGCAGATGTTTGGCTCGGGACGGGCGATCCTTAGCCTGCGGGCCAGCTATCGCCAGGACCTGCGCGATGTGAAACAGATCACCGATTTCAACTACGTCCGCTTCCACGCGATTTTTCATGATGAAGTTGGCGTCTATCAGGAAGATGCACAGGGAAATCCTGTTTATAACTTCTCTTACGTCGATCAAATTTACGACGGCCTGCTTGAAAATGGCGTAAAGCCTTTTGTCGAACTCAGTTTCATGCCTCGTCAGTTGGCGTCAGCGCCAATTCTGCAGGCATTCTGGTATAAGCCGAATGTCGCTCCTCCCAAAGACTGGAAGAAATGGGACGATCTGATCACTGCCTTTGTGACGCACTTGATAAGTCGATACGGAATAGACGAAGTCGCGACTTGGTACTTCGAAGTGTGGAATGAACCAAATCTTGATTTCTGGGCAGGGAACCCGAAACAGGCGACTTATTTTGAGTTATACGACCACTCCGCACGAGCTATCAAGCAGGTAAGCGCGCGATTGCGAGTGGGAGGTCCGGCCACGGCGCAAGCGGCGTGGGTGGGAGACTTCATTCGTCATTGCGCTGAGAATCATATTCCGATGGATTTTGTCTCCACCCACGTTTACGCGAACGATAGTGCGAAAGATGTCTTCGGGACCAACGAAAACATTCCACGCTCGGACATGGTGTGCCGTGCGGTCCGGAAAGTTCACGGGGAAATTGAGCGTTCGAGCATGCCGCGGGAGCCGCTCATCTGGAGCGAGTTTAACGCCAGTTACAAAAACGAGCCGGAGGTGACGGATTCCACTTACATGGGTCCCTGGCTTGCGAACACGATCCGGCAGTGTGATGGCACGGTCGACATGATGTCGTATTGGACGTTTTCCGATGTCTTCGAAGAGCAGGGCGTCGTGAAGACTCCGTTCTATGGTGGATTTGGGCTGATGGCTGTGAATAACATTCCCAAGCCTGCATTCAATGCATTCGAGGTACTGCACAAGCTGGGGGATCAGCGAATCGAGCTAAACTCCGACTCCGCGTTGCTTACCCGCGATAAAGACGGCATTTATGTTCTCGCAGTATGGAATTATGCTCCTCCGGAGGAGAGCGGGCATCCGGAACATGTGACCATCACCTTCAAGAATGCGAATCTGTCGAAGGCTACCCTCTGGCGAGTGGACAGCGACCATGGCGATTCGTATCAGGCATTCAAGCAGATGGGCTCGCCGAGTTTCCCAACGCGGGAGCAGATTGTCGCGTTACGGACTGCTGGGAAACTTTCGTCTCCGGAGACGGCGGTTGTCGAAGGCGAGCGTCTAGCGCTTGACATCCCCGCACACGGCCTCGTGGTGACGGAGCTGAGGTAAAGTCAGCAAAGGCACCCCTTCCGTCTGGACTAGCTTGGTACTCAAATTCGTAAATACGCTGACGCATAATTAACAAGTGTCAAACGACGTAGCCAGCTACTAGCGGTAGTTTGCTAAGGATCGAAAAGGCGAACGAGTGATCATGTATTGTCTGAGCGACTTACCAGAGCTGCGGTGTCTTACCCACGCGAGGTACTACGCTGCAATGGTTCCAGAGCGAGCCGAATCAAGCGGGTGGAGCATGAATATTTCGAAGAAGGTGCCGGGACGCGTTGGGCAGCTTGGGATGTCCATCGTGCCCGGCTCTTAATTGGGACTCTGCGAAAAGAAAAACGGCGTTGCTCCCACCGATCACCTCCCCCCTTGCAATGGACGTACACGCGCCAGGACTTCGCGCTTTGCCGGCAAAGCTGCAAGTCCGAGCGGCAGGAGCTGCGGCGTGAGAAAGTATGTCACCGTAATTTCCCGTCTACTGTACGAACTAAGCCAGCCGGGATTTCACCTCTGGCGCCAAAAACTTGCGCGGCTCCCCTGCTGTCGAGAGCCGCGCTTTTTCTTTCACAATCGGCGACAGCTATTGCTGCTTTTTCTTCTTGGCGCGAGCGCGGGCGGTTGCTTTGATCATGGCGAGATGCCGCTGTGCGACATCCGCTGTGGAGGTCGGCGTGCCCTGCTGCTCAACGACTCCCAGCGAAACGTCCGTGGTATCGATGCCAAAGGCTAGTGAGGTGGCGCTGTCGACGCCGAAATAGAGAGCGGCTACGCTATTACCGCTGAAGTTTAACCCCAGCTGGGTGGACGTGTAAGTGCTGCTGCTGTCGATCCCGTAGTTAGTCGGAGTCGCGTCTTCGTTGAAATAAACCGTGCCAGATGAGAGGTTTGAGCTACCGGTATTGAATTGAGCGACTTGATCCAGCTCCCCTCCTCCTACGATAGATCCCGTCAGATTCATGGCGTAGCCCTGGGATGCGACAACTCCCGTCGGTGAATTCTGCGTCATCGCGACGCCTCCGGTGACGCCGGAACCAACCACGCTAGTGTCGATCTCCAGCATCAAAAGCCCGCCGCTGGAGGGGTATGCCGCGAATAAAGTGCCTCCTGTAAAACCCGTCATGTCAACCAGGAAGCGCCCGTATGTAGTGCCGCCGGGCTGCGCGGAGAACACCCCGGTGAAGGCGGACGTGCTTGTGCTGACGTTGCCATTGTCGTTTACCGCTTCAGCACCGTTGCTGAAATTGGCAGATCCGTCAGAAGAGAAGGTGCCCCCAACCGCCTGGGGGTTCTCGCTTCCGTCCAAGCCCGACATGGTAAAGGAAAGATTGCCGGACGGCACAGTCGCGGTTGGTTGGCTGAAAAGGTCGCCGACAAGAACGGCGTCTCCGTCGCTTTCGATGAGCTTCAGGTGCGTTGCATCAATGGCGTAGACGTGAAAAGCCTGGCTCGAGTCAAAGCTTGAGTTAAACGAGGCAGTCCCAGGCGTAGTTCCCGATCCTGCCGAAATTGAACCCCCGAGGCCCGTACCGGCGTACAGAGCGGTCCCGTAGAAATTAAAGTCAGCCGTGCCCGCGGTTATGCCGCCCGAGGAGTTTAACGTAAACGCGCCCACCGCGCCGAGCGGGATAGCCGTGGCTGAAGTAGTGTTTGCAGCGCCGGACACGCTGAATGCGAACGACGAATTGGAAAGTGTAACGGCGCTGGGCTGCAGATCGATGGTCCCGCTACCGGTTCCGTTCTGGTCGTACTCGATGACCACTCCATGGGCCGCGTCGGTAAGGCCAAAGGCGAATTGGTACTGAATGGTGCCGCTCGAGGTGGTAAAGCCCAGCTTAAAGGTTCCGGTTCCATCCGCATTGACCGTGTATCCGCTGCCGGACGTGGTGATGGAAGCCGCCGAGGCAAGAACGCCGGAGCTGTCAACGATGTCGACGGTTCCAGCGGAAAGTGATCCATTCGAGCAGCCGCACGCCGTTATTGCGCCGGCGATCGCGAGCGCGCCGTTAGTATCACTACCCGAGATTGAAAACGTGTACGTACCATTGAAATCGCTGTTGCTGAAACCGCCCGACGGCGGAGGCGTAGAGGAGTTGCTGCTTGAGCAGGCAACGAGAAATCCAAGTGCAAGGATGGTGAGGGTGGGCGGAAACAGACGATGGAGCAGCGACATGACATCCCCCTTACGAACAAAAATGGCGTGAAGTCAATATTGGCTCAGCGTAGCACGAGACTCTGATCGATACATCGAACCCGAATCTAAAGAATAAGTAGCGGTGCGTGAAGAAAAAACCTGGCACTGCTGATGCAACCCGACGAGAGGCTCACGGCGCCTACAGTTTTCCATCAGTATCATTCAGGTAAACGAGCCTGTTACGGCCCAAATCACGCTTGCAGCACGGATTCCAGCGTTTTCACTCTTGTTGCTTTGGATGTTGGCAGTGAATTTATGGATGCACCTCGGCCGCCTCGGCGGCGAGCTTTCGTAAAGAATTGTCAAACGGAGCGCGGGCAATTCCTTTTTCGGTGATGATGGCCGCGACATATTGCGCCGGTGTGACGTCGAACGCGGGATTTTCGATTGCGACCCCGTCGGGAACCATCTGCTTGCCGGCGATGTGCGTGATTTCTTTTCGGTTGCGCTGCTCAATGGGAATCTGGCTGCCGTCGGGACAGGCGAGGTCGACGGTCGAGATCGGCGCGGCGACATAGAACGGGATGCCGTGCTCTTTGGCAAGCACGGCGACCGTGTAGGTTCCGATCTTGTTCGCGACGTCGCCGTTGGCGGCGATGCGATCGGCGCCCACCACAATCGCGTTGATCTTGCCCTGGCGCATCATCGCGCCGGCCATGTTGTCGGAAATCACCGTGGTCGGGATACCGTCTTTCATCAGTTCCCACGCGGTGAGACGCGACCCTTGCAGAAATGGACGAGTTTCGTCGGCGTAAACCTGGATCTTCTTGCCTTGTTCGACTGCGGCGCGAATGACGCCGAGCGCCGTGCCATACCCAGCCGTGGCCAGTGCGCCCGCGTTGCAGTGTGTGAGAACTCCGCCGGAAGCAGGCATGAGCGTCGCGCCGTGGCGCCCCATGGCCTGGTTGGCGGCGATGTCTTCGGCGTGCATGCACCGCGCCTCTTCGACGAGCGCCTGCTTGATGTGCGCAACGGGGCGCACCCGTACGCGCTCAAATTTTTCCTGCATGCGTCGAATCGCCCAGAAAAGATTGACGGCGGTCGGCCGGGTTTTGCCGATCGCGTCGCAGACCTGATCGAAATCGCGTTTGAGATCGCCGGTGGACTCGGCCTTGGAATTGTTCACGCCCAAAGCGATGCCCATGGCGGCGGCCACGCCGATGGCGGGGGCTCCGCGCACGACCATATTGCGGATGACGTCGGCAACCTGCTCGTGGGTCTTACACGTGACGTAAGTCTCTTCGGTGGGCAGCTTCGTCTGATCGAGGAAGCGCACGCCTTGTTCGGTCCATTCGAGCGTTTGGATCATGAATGAGTTGTCAGTCGTTGGTTGTTAGTGGTTAGCCCGCGAGGCTCTTGGTCCGCGACGTCGGGCTCACATCTTGTGTGCCTCGCAGCGATTTCTCGGATTGCTAGTCGCGGCCGGACGCCCGCACACTTCGCACACCGCCGCTACCGCAAAAACTGGCCCGGTGTCGCTGTTATGCAGGTGCTGTCTGCGCACATCGTTGGCGGTGAAAATCGCGACAAATGGTGCGGGAGCGGCCGCTTTCTCCACGCTGGCCCGGCCTTGCGCTTCTTCCCGTTCCGCCAGGCACATGGCTCCGACGATCTCGAAGCCAAAATCACGGGACGCTTCTATGGCCTGAATCGTCGACGCACCGGTCGTGCAGACATCATCTACGATGACGACAGGCGCGCCTTTCTCGCGGAAGCCTTCGATGCGTTGACCGGTGCCATGCTGCTTGTCGGTCTTGCGGATGAGAAATCCGCTGAGTTCGCCGCTGACAACAGAAATGGCGACAACAATGGGATCCGCGCCCATGGTCAGTCCGCCGGTCGCGCGCGCGTTCCATCCCCGGCGTTGAATCTCGTCGAGAAACACTTCGCCGGTTAGGCGCGAGCCTTTCGCGTCGAGCGTGGTGGCGCGGCAGTCGATGTAATAGTCGCTCGTGCCTCCCGATGAAAGTTTGAATTCACCCAGGCGGAATGATTTTTCGGCCAGAAGCTCGAGCAGTTGTTGCCGCGCAGAGTGCATGAAAAACTACGATACCATGCGGCGGGCGGCGGCTGCGGTCAAGCGCATCGGTCCGCTCGCTGGGCCCCAATTCCCGCCTCCGGCAAGGATTTTGCCGTCCTGGCACGGCGGCAGGCCGCGCCAGCGTGTTACTCTGATGCTTCGGGTTCAGAGCCCCATTCCAGCGAGTCCAGTCGAGGTACACATTGGCCAGTTGCAGTAAGTTTCTTCGCTTCACATTTTTTTTCTCCTTCACAGCAATCATGGTTTGCAGTCTGGCGGTAAGTGTCTTTGCCGACGGCACACGCACCTGGGAACAGTCGACGTTCGACGATCTCTCCAGGGGCACGGCGACCGGAGTTGCGATCCGCAGCGTCGGTGGATTGGAATTGGCTCCTGCTTTCAAGCTGCTCTATGCCACCCCCTCCACCTACATTTGGGCGGTAGTGGCGGATGAGCAAGGCAATGTCTACGCTGCGACTGGGGCGCCGGCACGCGTGTACCGCATCACTCCCGAGGGAAAGGCGACGATCATTTTTGAACCCCAGGAATTGCAGGTGCAGACGCTTGAGGTCGGCCCCGGTGGCGTCATTTACGCTGCCACCGCGCCCGATGGCAAAGTGTACAAGCTCGAGCACAAGCCCGCAGACAAGGTCGCGTCTTCAGAGAAGAGAACGGCCGAGAAAACTTCTGAAAATGAACATTCGAACGACACCGCCAAACCCGCGCTCGATTCCTCGTGGAGCTCGTCGGTGTATTTTGCGCCCGGAACGAAATATGTATGGGATCTGGCTCTGGACAACAGCGGAAACCTTTTTGTTGCGACCGGCGATCATGGCGAAATTTACAAAGTCAGCGCCAACGGGGATCATTCCCTGTTTTTCAAAAGTGACGAAACCCATATCCGCGTGCTGGCGCTCGATACGGCGGGCAATCTGATCGCGGGGACCGATGGAAGCGGACTGATCTACCGCATCTCTCCCTCCGGTGAAGCCTTCGTGTTGTACAGCGCGCCCAAAAAAGAGATCACCGCCCTCGCGCTCGATCGTGCAGGCAACATCTACGCGGCGGGGGTAGGCGAAAAGAAGGGTGGCGCCGCTGGCGCAACTCCGGCAAGCAACTCGACCTTGATCACGGTACCGGCAAGCTCTCCGCTCTCTCCGGCTCCGCAGGCGCCTGGACTTTCGATGGCGCCCTCTCCGAGCGCGACTCCGGTGGCGCAGTTCCCGTTTCCCGCCGGGGAAAACACCGCCGGTTCCGACGTGTATCGCATCGCGAGCGATGGGTCCCCGTCGACTCTTTGGAGTTCGCACGACGACCTCGTCTATGCTCTGGCCTTTGATTCACAAGGGCGGTTGCTGGCCGGAACCGGAAACCGCGGGCACGTTTTCGCAATCACCGGGCCGGATGAATTTTCTGATCTGCTGAAGGCGCCCGCGTCGCAGATCACGAGCTTCGCGAAGGCGCCCTACGGAGGCCTGTACGCCGCCAGCAGCAATCTGGGCAAGGTTTTTGTGTTGGGACCCGGGCCGGAGAGTGAGGGGACTTACGAGAGCGACGTCTTCGACGCGAAGATTTTCTCGCGCTGGGGAAGAGTCGACTTTCGAGGCGCGGGCAATGTCGAATTGCTGGCGCGCAGCGGGAACGTGGATAATCCAGACCGCAATTGGAGTCCATGGAAAAAAATCGATTTGAATGGGAATCGCGAAACCGGACTTCCTTCGGCCCGCTACGCACAGTGGAAAGCGGTGCTGCACGCCGCAAACACCGGGCCGGCGGTCGAGAGCGTCACGCTTTACTATCTGCCGAAGAATGTTGCGCCGGTGATTGAAGACGTATCGGTGCAGGTGGGCGTCCGCTATCAACCGATCAAGACCACTCCCCTCGCGCTCGGAACCGATCTCAGCGGGTCGGCGGGCGCGCACTTCGAATCTCCAGTTCCCAGCTCACATGATCGCGATGCGATCGGTGTCAAGTGGAACGCGCACGACGAGAACGATGATCAGCTCGTCTATTCGCTTTATTACCGCGGCGACGGCGAGAGCCGCTGGCTGTTGCTGAAAGACAACATCACCGACAAGGCGTATTCGTTCGATGCAAGCCTGCTTCCCGACGGCGGCTACGAGGTCAAGGTCGTTGCTTCCGACGCGCCTTCGCACTCGCCCGGCGAGGCACTCACCGCGGAAAAAGTGAGCCGCCGTTTTGAAGTGGATACAACGCCCCCACAGATTCAAGATCTGACCGCTTCGGTCGAGGGCAAGGAGATTCATGTCCGCTTCCGTGCCGAGGATGGGTTCTCCACCATCAAACGCGCCGAATTCTCACTCGATGCCGGCGACTGGACCTATGTCGAACCGGTTGGTCAACTTTCCGACGCCAAGGCCGAGAACTATGATTTCAAGATTTCGCTCGAGAATCCCGCTCAGAAGGCGCCGGAACATGTGGTGGTGGTCCGCGTCTACGACAAGTACGACAACATGAATGCGGCCAAAACCGTGATTCACAGCCGGTAACGTTGGCTCTCCCGGTTCTCGCAAGCACGGTGCCTCGCACGCCCGGGCAGGCCGAGGGGAACAGGGAGACTGACCTGATGTTGGCTGTCGCCTGCCTGGTGGCAACCTTTGGCGGCGCATTCACCCAAAACACTCCAAACCAGAGAACCTTTGGCTCTATCGATGGAAAAACCGGGATATTCCATCCTTCGACCGCAGCCCAGTTTCCGAAGAGGCCGCGGCGGCAATCGCGCCGACAATGGGAACGTTTGTTTTTAAGGTGACCATCACTGTATCGTCCGAGTGGTACCCGGGTCAGCCTGCGAAGGATATAGTACAGAAGGAGGCTACCGTCGGCGCCGGAGTAGGCACAATTGGCGGCGCGGGGTACTCGCCGAGAAATTCATTGCCCCGATGGTCAGGCAGGTGGCACCCGGCAGCGGAACTACCACAACCAAGAACATCACGACCACGATCTAGCGGTGCCGAGTGCAGCAACTCGCAGGGAGGCGGAGACGGACTGGCAGAGATGAGACTCGCCACTCCGTTCTGCCATTCCCGAGATCTTCCCGTGGGCTGTTATCCCGAGGCCAGATAGGCATAACGGAGAATAAACAACAGCGTCAGGATCCAGATGACGAGACTGACGTCGCGGAATTTCCCTGCCGCAACCTTTACCAGCGTGTAAGAAATCACTCCCAGGCTCAGCCCGGTTGCGATGCTGAAAGTCAATGGCGTCGCCAGCAGCGTTACAAATGCTGGAATGGCTTCGGTGAAGTCGGACCATCGTACGCGCGCAATCGATTCCGTCATCAGCGCGCCCACCAGCACCAACGCCGGAGCGGTGGCATATCCCGGGATGGCGCTGGCCAGCGGCGCGCAAAATGCGGCGAGCAAAAACAGCGCCGCCACGAAAATATTGCTTAGCCCGGTCTTCGCGCCTGCCGCAACGCCCGCGGCGCTTTCAATGTAGCTGGTGATAGTCGAAGTGCCGGTAAGTGCGCCAAAGATGCTGCCAACAGCATCCGATACGAGCGCGCGGCCCACGCGGGGGATTTTGCCATTCACGACAAATCCCCCCTGCTCACACACTCCCACCAGCGTTCCAACGTTGTCGAAAAGATCGACGAACAGGAAAATAAAGATGATCTCCAACAGGCCCAGATGCAAGGCCCCACGCAGATCGAGTTGCAGAAAGGTTGCGGAAGGATGGGGCAGCGAGAAAATGGCCGACGGCCAAGCTGCCATGCCGCGCAGAATCCCAAGCAGAGTGGTGGCGACGATCCCGATGAGGATCGCGCCGGTGATCTTCCGCGCCATCAGCATCAGCATTATCGCCAGACCGATGCATGCAAGCTGCGTCTCGTGATTGGCAAACGTTCCCAGCCCCACGAACGTCGCCGGATTGGCCACGACCAGCTTGGCGTTTCGCAAGCCGATAAACGCGATGAACATGCCGATTCCACCCGCCGTCGAATGCTTCAGGCAGTCAGGAATGCCGTTGACGATCTGCTCGCGGATGCCGGTGACGGTGAGAACCAGAAAAATGCAGCCCGAAAAAAAGATCACTCCCAGAGCCGAACGCCAGGGCACGTGCATTCCCAGGCACACCACGTAAGTGAAATAGGCGTTCAGCGACATGCCGGGAGCAAGCGCAATGGGATAATTCGCATACAGTCCCATAACCAGCGTCGCCACTGCCGCCGCGATACAGGTGGCGAACAACACGCCTTCAATCGCCATTCCAGTTTCCGACAACATTTTCGGATTCACGGCGATGATGTAGGCCATGGTGAGAAATGTCGTCAGGCCACCGAGAAACTCACGGCGCAGGGTCGTGTTGTTCTCGCGAAGGTGAAAGAAACGATCGATTGCGCCGCGATGCGCGATGGTGGGCGAGGGTGCGGTGCTCGAGGACATGAGTTTTCGAAACGAAGCCGACATTCTACGGCATCGAGCCTGGAATTGCGTGCCGGCGGAAGATCGGAATTCCCGATCGGTCGGAGGAAAATTCCCGCTGCTGACGGTGACGACCGGTGTTTAATCCGAGGAACCGACGGATTCGATGCCAGCGGCCGCGGCAGCACCCCCGAACTCGGGCGTCGCGATCTCGTGCAACGGGCCGGCATGGCGGAGTTCGGGGAAAAGCCAGGCCCACAGTGCGATGACCATGAGCGTGCCAACGCCGCCCAGCACCACGGCCGGAACGGTCCCGAACCATTGCGCCGTGACGCCCGACTCAAATTGGCCAAACTCGTTCGATGTTCCAATGAAGATCATGTCGACGGCGTTCACTCGTCCGCGCATCTCGTCTGGGGTTGCAAGTTGTGTAAGCGTAGCGCGGATGATCACGCTGACCATGTCGCTTGCGCCCAACAAGACCAGCGCAACCAGAGAGAGCGTCAAGCTGCGCGACAAACCGAAAATGATCGTGAATATTCCGAATCCTGCGACCGCCCACAGCAGAGTTGGTCCGGAGCGACCGCGCAAAGGCCGATGCGCCAGCAATATTGCCATCAGCGCCGCACCCACGCCGGGAGCCGTTCGCAGCAATCCAAGTCCCCAGGGCCCCGTGTGCAGGATTTCGCCGGCATAGACGGGAAGCAGCGCCACGGCTCCGCCCAGCAGTACCGCGAACAGATCGAGAGAAATCGCGCCCAGGATCAACTTGCGGCTCCAAATGAAGTGCAGCCCGGCGAAGACGCTTTTCATGGTCATGGTGCGCGCGGGAGGCAGCTGAGGCAGGCTCGGTTGAAACTGCGGACGAATGCGAAAACTGGAAATCGTCGCGCCCAGGGCAATCAACGCCGCAATCACATACACGGCCGCAGGACCGTGCGCCGCGGCGTACACAAGGCCCCCAAAGGATGGCCCCAGGATGGTCGCCGCCTGAAAGATCGTCGCGTTCCACGCAACCGCGTTGGGAAAATCCTTCTCCGGAACCAGCAGCGGCAAAATCGAACGGCTTGCTGTGCCATTAAACGACCGCACCACCCCAGTCAGAACCAGAACCACGTAGATCAGTTCCGCGGAGTGCAAACGGAGGCGTGTCAGCGCCAGCAGCAGGCCGAAGCAAACCGCATATCCGCCGTAGCAGGCAGAAAGCAGGTGGCGCCGCGGAAATCGATCAGAAGCGTGACCAGATAAGGGAAACAGCAAAATGCCGGGCAGGAATTGCGCCAGTCCAACATACCCAAGATCGAGCGGACGGTGGGTGATCTCGTAAACCTGCCATCCTACGGCGACGGCCTGCATTTCCACCGCCGCCACGATGAGAAAGCGGGCGATTTCGAAGATCACGAAGGCGGGATGATTGAACGCGGCGCGTCCTGCTCTGGCGTCGGAGGGGGCGGACATGAACTTCTAATCTGACACAGAAACGTGTCCGGCGGATTCAAAGAGTTCCAAGACATTTTGAGGAGATCAAACGATCAGGCTTTTCCGGCCGCGCTGGAATGCGCAGCGTGTGAGAAGACCTCCACCCGGTTCCGTCCCTTCTTTTTCGCCTCGTACAGGCTCAGATCGGCTTCGCGAAGGAAATCAGAGACCGAGCATTTGCGCTCGGCGGAAGCCGCCGTCACCCCCATGCTCATGGTGGCAGATGCGGTTCCGAATGGCGTCTCCACGGGATCTTTGCAGACCAGGGTGCGGATCGTATCGGCGCGCCGAGCCCCATTCTCAAGATTGCAGCCGGGGAGCAGGATCAGGAATTCCTCTCCGCCGTAGCGACCCACGAGATCGTAGGGGCGAAGGTCGACCTTCAAGCGGCGAGCGACTTCTTTCAACACTTCATCTCCCGCGGCATGCCCGAGTGTGTCGTTCACTCGTTTGAAATGATCAATATCGGCCAGAATGATCGCCATGCAGTTGTGTTCGCGCCCGCCGCGAACAATCTCTCGCTGCATCGCCACCAGTATTTCCGACCGATTGAGCAGGTTGGTCAGGAAATCGTGCGTCGCAGCGAAGCGCAGGGACTGCTGCAGCTCCAGAATCCTCTTACCCACCACGATGCGCGACCGCAGTTCGGTGGGATCAATCGGCTTCGACAAATAATCGTCAGCACCTGCTCCCATGGCCGTGACGCGGTCCTTCTTGTGGGTCTTCGCCGTGAGCATCACCGTGTAAACGTAGGTTCCCCGGCTGAGCTTGCGGATGCGGCGAAGGACATCAATTCCATCCAGGCCGGGAAGCAGCCAATCGAGCAGAACCAGATCTGGATGATCCGGGGCCTCGAGCAGCTTGACGGCTTCCGTGCCGCTGCCAACGGACTGATACTCAAATCCCCAGTCGTCGAGAAAAGCGCCGAGCTTTCGGCGTTCAATGTAGGAGTCTTCCACTAACAGAATCTTCATGCGCCCGCCCCGTTCGGATGTTGGCAAGCCGCATGGTCACTTACAAGTTACCCCCAGAAAACGGAAGGACATGTTCGGCGGAAACGGCTCAGGCGATGACCGGCACATTCGAAATTCCCACTGTACCGAAAACTCGCCGATAGCGCTCAATTTCGCTGGGTGGACCGAGCGCCTTCGAGTAATTGTCGGAAAGCTTAACTGCCGGGCGGCCTTCCGCCATCGAAACCTTGCAAATCAGACTGATCGGGTCGAAACCGTCGCCGGCATTGGGATTGCATCCCCGAAAATCATTCGTCAGGAGTGTTCCCCAGCCCGCACTGAAACGAATGCGCCGTTCCGCTGTCCACTTCCTGCGATCGTAAAAATCCGCAGCGTGGAAAAAATCGGTCGGTTTAAGGCCGGATGCCATGGTCCCGGCGAAATACGCGTGCAGACCAAGAATGGCGTCGACGTCGAGCGTATCGGAGCAGATCAGGAGCTTTTCTCCCGGGTTGCGGCCGCGTACCTTCAACCAATCGATATATTCATCTCCGGCAATATACGGATCTTTGCTGTCGACGCGCTGGCCGGTCCAATCGGCGACCCAATCTGGTGCGCCCGCCAGAAACTGCGTCGTCCCAAAAGTATCGGGCAGCATGACCCGCAGCGCGCCTTCGTAAGTCTGCTGCCAGAGTTCGAGGACTTCATATTGCGACTGCTTCAAAGCTTCGTCATCGGGCGCGAGCGCGGCCATGACCATCGGGATTTCATGGGCATTCGTGCCGATCGCTTCCAGATCGTGCTTGTGCGCCAGAAAAGCGTTCGACGTCCCAATGAAACTGCTTCCCAAGTTCGCCGCCATTGCGACTACAACATATTCCTGCCACAGAAAGCTGTGCCGCCGGCGCGTGCCAAAGTCGGCGACGCTTAGGCCCGGGACTCCGCGCAGGCGTTCGATCTTTCCCCAGAGTTTCGTTTTCGCCCGGGCATAGAGAATATCGAGCCCGAATTCGCTCAGCGTCTTCAGATGCGCCCGCGTCTTGAGCTCATCAAGGATGGCGAGCGCGTACAGCTCCCACATGGTCGTCTCGGTCCACGGACCCTCGAAGCCGAGATGAATTTGACCGTCCTGCACGGACAGGTGGTAATCGGAGAGGCGGAAATCGTGTTCCAGCCAGTCCAGAAATGCCGGCTCGAAAATTCCCCGTCTTCCATAGAATGTGTTGCCGGCCAGCCAGACCAATTCCGATTTGCGAAAGCGCAGTCCGCGCACGTGTTGCAATTGGACCTTCAGTTCTTCAATGTGAATGGTGTCGGCGATGCGCACCGCCGAATGCCGGTTCAAAAGCGTGAATTCCACCCGCGTCTTGGGAAAATGCTTCCAGATCAACTGCAACATCAGCAGCTTGTAGAAATCCGTGTCGAGCAGCGAGCGGACGACGGGATCGAGCTCCCAATTGTGGTTGTGCGCGCGCTCGGCGAGGTTGATGATCATCGGCTTGAGCTTTAGCTGTGAGGAATAGTTTAATCTAGCCGCAGCTTGCGACCGGCTAGCCCATGACCGTGAATGCGATTGCCGTGATTCCCGCGCGGCTGGCTTCCACCCGCCTGCCGCGCAAAATGCTGCGTGAAATCGCGGGCCGGCCGCTGGTGGGCGTGGTCTATGAGGCCGTGCGTTCGTCGCCTTTGCTTGCCGACGTGATCATTGCCACGGATTCTGATGAGATTTTGCGCGTGTGCCGGCAACATGGCTGGAAAGCTCAACTCACTTCGCCCAAACACCGGAGTGGCACGGAGCGAGTCCATGAAATCGCCATGCGGCACCATTCCGAGATCTACGTCAATGTGCAAGAGGACGAGCCCATGGTCCGCCCCGAGCACTTCGAAGCGCTGCTGAGAATCATGCAGAATCCGGAGACGCAGGTGGGCACGCTCAAGACTCCGGCAGCCGAACAGGACGTCGAAAATCCCAGCGCGGTGAAAGTTGTGACCGACGCCCAGGGCCGCGCTTTGTATTTCTCCCGCGCCACCATTCCCTTCGATCGCGACGGCAGCGGTGCTCGCTACTTCAAACACCTCGGCATTTACGCATATCGCCGCGCAGCCCTGGAACGATTCATTGCGTTGCCCGAATCTTTCCTCGAAAAAAGCGAGCGGCTGGAACAATTGCGCTTCTTGGAGAACGGCATCGCAATTTACGCGGCGGAAACGCCCTACGACAGCGTCGGAGTCGACACCGAAGAAGACCTCGAGCGGGCCATCGAACTTCTGCGCAAGAAATGAAGGGTCGTCATCCCGAGCGAGGTTTTCGCTTTGCGAATACGAAGCGAAACCGCAGTCGAAGGGTCCCTGAAGCGCGGACCGCACATCGGCGTGATTCACACACGCAGACGATACCGCCTAGGTATGCGCTGCTTGCGCTCGTCCCCATTCTTCCGCCGCCTTCAGGCGCCGCGAAATCGACGGATGCGAATGAAACAGCCACTCCACCCATTTGGACGGCGTTCGCTCGGCCAAATTCTGATCGGCCAGTTTGTTCATCGAAGAAATAAACGGATCGATGCTCGAAATCGACTCAAACGCATATCGATCGGCCTGGCGCTCGTTAAACCGCGAGTACGCATTGAGCGCGGGCATGAGCAGAAATGACAACACCGTGGCCACGAGCGCCAGCAGGGGCAAATCGGCGAAATCGGAAATCTGCACGAAATCGAACAGGTGGTGGTCGACCGCATAATGCAGCGCCCAGTTGGCCGCCCAAAAACCGAAGAGCGTGATTGCCGCCTGCACGAAAATGCTCTTCAGAATGTGCCGATGAACATGGTGCCCGAGTTCGTGCGCCAGCACCGCCTCGATTTCATCTTCCGTGTAGTTGTCGAGCAGAGTGTCGGCAAGAATGATCCGGCGCGTCACTCCGAGTCCGGTGAGGGCGGCATTGGCTTTCTTGGTTTTTTCCGAAAGCTTCCAGCGGTACACGCCCCGCACGCGCGTCCCGGCGCGCTCGCTCAGCACCACCAAACGCCGACGCAGTTCTTCGTTTTCGAGCGGTTCGAACTTGTAGAAGATGGGAAACAGCACCACAGGAGCCAGCTGGGCCAGCACGATAAACAAAACCATGAACAGCGCCCAGGCCAGCAGCCACCAATTTTGCGGCCACTGCCGGATTGTGAAATACAACAACTCGACCACGATCGCGCCCATCAAAAGGCCGACGAGAAATCCCTTTACCTCATCCCAGAACCATCCCCGCAAGCGTTGGGTCGAAAGCTTGTAGCGGTGCTCCAGTCGGAATCCATACACATCAAATCCGATTCCCAACACCTTGCCAATGAGCAGCAACAGCAGCAAATACATGAATACTGCCAGCGTGTAATTCTGAACACCCATGCGGTAGGCTACGTCGCGCAGCCAGCCGGACCATCCCGTCACCAGCAGTACGATCAAGAAGGCGAATCCCACGACAAAGTCGGAAATTCCCAACCAGCGGCGGATGCGGTTATAGCGCCGCGCCTCGGGCGAGTCGGTTCCTTGATTTGATTCGTTGAACATCGCGGCTGAAAAGAATTGCTGTTAGAAGTATCGCATTGTTTCGGCGGATCAGACATGCGGACCTGCGAAGGCGGCGCCTACAAAGCTACCCTGCGTTCCGCACGAAAGCTTCCCCCGCGGCGAGAAGTTCCCGAACCAGTTCCGGCGATGATGCTTCCGTGTAGAGGCGCAACAGCGGCTCGGTCCCCGAGGCGCGCAGCAACACCCACGCTTCTGCCCCATTACCGTTGGTCGGCGCGTCGAGGAAAAACTTGATTCCGTCGAGATGCTCCTTCTTCAGCACGCCGTATCGGCCCAGAGTCCGGGTGCCCTCTGCGCGTGCGCGCCGGATTGCATTCTGCTTCACGTCTTCGGGAATGTGCAGATCGCTGCGCCCGTAATAATGCGAGCCAAACTCGCGTTGCAGATCCTGAACCAGTTGCCCCAGCGGCTTTCCTTCTTCGGCCATGACATTGGCGAGCAGCAGCGAGTTGAGAATTCCATCGCGTTCGGGAAGGAATCGCGAATATCCGATTCCGCCCGATTCCTCGCCGCCCATCAGGATTTCGCGCTCCATCATGAGATCGGCCACGTACTTGAATCCGATCGAGGTCTCGTGCAGCTTGCGCCCATGTTTTGCCGCAACTCGGTCAATCATGCGCGTCGTGTTGAACGCCCGCACGACGTCGCCCGGCCACTTCTTGCGCTCAAGCAGCCAGCGAAGAATGACGCAATAGATTTTGTGCGAGTCGACGAAGCTGCCATCCTCGGCAACGGCGCCGATACGGTCGGCATCGCCGTCGGTCGCCAGACCCGCATCACATTTTTCCCGCACGACGGTTTCCTGCAGCATCTCGGTGTGCGGTTCGATCGGCTCGGGATTGATGCCTGGAAACAGAGGATTGAGTTCCTGCCGAATGGCAACGTACGGAACGCCGTGTGCTGAGAAGATGCCTCCTACGACGCCCCGTCCAGAGCCATACATCGCGTCGACCGCGAATTTGAACTTGGTTTTCGAGATCAGGTCCATGTCGACGAAGCCGCATACGGCTGCGACGTAGGCTTTCTTTAAATCGACTTCCTCGATTTTCGCTTTGGCTCCGTTGGGGGCCTCGCCGGCGGCCATCTCTTGTTCGATTCTTTTCATGATGGCCGGTGTGGCCGAGCCCCCGAAATTGCCTTTGAATTTCACTCCGTTCCAGTTCCACGGATTGTGGCTGGAGGTCACCATCACTCCGCCGGCCGCGCCTTGCACTTTCACGGCATAGGAGACTGCGGGCGTGGGAGTATAGTCATTCGCCAATTTCACAGGGATGCCGGCGCCTGCGACCACTTCCGCCACAACCTCGGCCGCGCGCGGCGATGCGAAACGCGCGTCGTAGCCGACAACCACCCCGCGCTTCGGATCTTCGTACCTGAGAACATAGGACGCGATCGCAGACGCCACCCGCCGCACGTTCTCAAACGTGAAATCGTCGGCAATGATGCCGCGCCATCCATCCGTCCCGAATTTGATTGCTTGCGTCATCAACGTTCGATCGCTAAAAGCAATTTGACGCCCGGAAGGGCAACCGACGGCTGCTCCCGACCCTGCTCTCTGATCCCTGCGTTTCAGACCAGCTTGTGCAGTTTCTTTGCGTCCAGATGCTTGACCACTTTGCCCACGTCCTGTGCATCTTGCCGCGTGGTGATCAGCAGGGCGTCAGAGGTCTCAACCACAACCAGGTCGCTTACTCCGACGGCGGCGACAAATTTGCCCGGGGCGTGCACATAATTGCGGCTGGCATTGAGCAGAAATGTACCAGAAGCCGCCACCAGGTTGCCGTCCGCCGGATTCGCTTTTGCGGCGTGGTGCTCATGCAGGGCAGTCCACGAACCCAGATCGTTCCATCTGAAATCCGCGGGGAGACAGAAAATGTTGGATGCCAGCTCACCCTTGGCCGACCGCGGCTCCAGCACCGCGTAATCCACGCTGATGTTCTCGCACTTGGGATACAACCGCCGAAACGTTGCACCAAACTTCCTGGTTCCAAAGCAACCCGCGATTTCTTCGAGCAGCGGCGCGGTTTTCGGCAAATGCTCGCGCAGCGCATCGGCCAGCGTGCGCGCGCTCCAGAGAAACATCCCGCTGTTCCAGAAGTAATTTCCGGCGGCCACAAACTCTGCCGCCTTCGCGGCATCGGGCTTTTCGGTAAAACGCCGGACTCGCAAGGCACCGCCGTTCATGGGGCCCGCTTCGATGTACCCGTATCCGGTTTCGGCGCGACTGGGCCTGATACCCAGCACCACAATGGTCGGACCTGCCGCCGCGATCGCGATGCCCTGCTCGAGGGTTGCGCGATAACGCGCTTCATCTGCGATGACATGGTCGGAGGGGAATAGACCAAGCACCGCATCGGGATTCTGTTGCAGCAGAATGAAGGCGGCGAGTCCGATCGCCGGCGCCGTATTTCTCCCCACCGGCTCGGCGAGAATCTGCGGCTTCGGAATTCTTGGCAGTTGTTTGAGAATCGCCGGCCGCAGGTCGTCGTTCGTAATAATCCAGAATTGCACGGTTGGAGCGAGCGGCAGCAAGCGCGCCGCCGTTTGCTGAATCATCGTCTGCTTGCCATCGAGCGCGAGCAATTGTTTGGCCCGCTTTTTGCGGCTCAAGGGCCAAAAGCGCGTGCCACGCCCTCCGGCCAGAATTACGGGATGAAAGTTGGAGTTCTTTGCCATTCTTGAAGGTTTGTTAGAGTCGGGTTTCCGGCTCCGGCAGCTTCTTGCCGGGCACGTATGCTCTCAAAAATTCCACCGACCATTGCGGCCGCACCTGGAAGCTTTCCGCGCATGCCGGGACCACCACGGCATCGCCCTTCGCCAGAGCGACCGCCTCCATGCCCGTTGCCTCGATGGCGCCGCAGCCCTCGACCGCGACCACAATCTGCACCGAAGTGCGGCCGAAATCGTCGCGTGTCGAAAGCCGCAAACGTTCCTTCGCTTCGAACCTGTCGACCACAAAATAGGGCGCCGCGATCAGGGGCTCGTGCCGGCTTCTCCCGCCGGAAACCTCGACCGGAGCAAGCCGCACGACTCTCCCGGATTTCACCTTTTCCTTCACCGCTGCCATGCCATCTTTCAGATGCAGTTCACGAGGCCGACCGTAGTCGTATAAACGATACGTCGTGTCCGATTGCTGCTGCGTCTCCACAATGACCGAACCCGGCCCGAGCGTGTGCACGGTGCCGCCCGCGACGTAGATCATGTCCCCCGCATAAACGTTGATCCAGTTCAGCAACTCCTCCGCCCGCTGTTGATGAATCGCCTCTTCCAGGTCCCGCACGGTAACACCATTTTTCAACCCCAGCCCAATCTGCGCTCCAGGCTTGGCATCGGCCACGTACCAGCATTCGGTCTTGCCCCAGGGCTGGCCCACGCGCAACGCCTGCTCATCATCGGGATGGACTTGTACCGAAAGCTTTTCGTGGGGGAAAAGAAACTTGAGCAACAGCGGAAACCGTCCCGCGTCCCGAGCCGCATCGCCAACCAAATCCCGCTGGCATTGCGTACTCAGTTGTGCCAGCGTTTTTCCGGCGAGTGGGCCGTTTGCCACTTTGCAATCGTCTCCACTCAACCAGGCTTCGCCGATTTTGGTTTCAAATCTGTGCTTGGGATAAATCGGCGACAAATCTTTCGTGCCCCACGGGCGCGGGTCAAATCCCGGAACCATCAACAATGGATACAGTTTGCTCATCCCGACAAAGATGGCCGAGGTCACGCACCGGCCGAAAGCCTAGCATACTAAACCAGCGGCTTCCGGCGGGCGAAATGCCCAGAGACGCTCACGCCATCTATAATCCCATTTTCACCCATGCACATCGAGCACACCGGCGTGGTCGTGGTTTCTGCGAACCGTGTAGTGGAACCCAACCGAGGAGTCTGCCTTGCGATTTGAACTCTTCGTGGCCTCCCGCTATTTGCGGGCCAAGCGCAGACAGGCTTTCATCGGGATCATCACCGCCATTTCGATTCTTGGAGTCGCCGCCGGAGTGGCGTCGCTCGTGATTGCCCTGGCCATCAATAACGGCTTTCGCCAGGACTTGCAGGATCGCCTGCTCGGCTCCACCTCCAACGTCAGCCTCGAGCGCATCAACGACGACGGCATCCGCGACTGGCCGGGGCTTCTCGATCGGCTTTCGAAACAACCGCACGTGGTTGCCACCGCTCCTGCGATTTTCGAGCAGGTCCTGATCTCGCGCGGCCCGCGTGCCCGCGGGGCTGTGCTAAAGGGTATGATCCCTCGCTACGAGCGCCGAGTCAGCGATCTGCTGAGTACCGTGGTGGAAGGTTCGGCGGCTTCGCTCGACGAGAAGCCCGCCGAGCAAGCAGCACCATCGCAGACTGCCGCGGGCACAAGTGCCCACCCCGCACGGAACGCCCCCCAGCCGCCCCCCGACGAACTCGCCGCAGTAGCCGAGCGCGTGGCTGCCATGCCGCCCATCATCCTTGGCAAAGACATGGCCGACGGACTCGGCGCCGGCGTCGGTTCGGTTGTGATGGTCACCAGCCCCCAAGGAGAATTGACGCCGTACGGCATGGTTCCGAAATACAATCGCTTCCGCGTGGCCGGGATCTTCAACTCCGGATTTTTCGACTACGACGCGAGCTGGGCGTTCATTCGCCTCGCCGACGCGCAGCAGTTGTTTGGTCTCGGCGATCTGATTTCTGTTCTCGAGTTCAAGGTCGACGACATCTATAAGGCGGAATCGGTCTCGCGCGAACTGGAAGACGCCGCTGGCCAGGGCTTCATGGCCGCGAACTGGATGGAACAAAACAAAGCGCTCTTTCGCGCCCTGCGCATGGAGCGCCTGGTCACGTTCATCACCATCGGATTGATCGTTTTCGTCGCCGCGCTCAACATCCTGATCAGCCTGATCATGATGGTCATGGAAAAGACGAAAGACATCGCGGTTCTCATGTCAATGGGCACGCGTAAAGCCCAAGTGCGCAACGTCTTCATCGCCCAGGGGGTCTTGATCGGCGGGATCGGAACCGCCATCGGCCTAGCCGTGGGCTACGCGATTGCGTACGCCGGCAGTCGATATCACATCATCTCGCTCTCGCCAGAAGTGTATTCGATCGATTACGTTCCCTTCGCGCCGAGGGCGATCGATGGTCTTATCGTCGCCGCCGTTGCGATCGGCACGTCCTTCATCGCCACGTTGTACCCTTCATGGTCGGCTTCCCGCATTCTTCCCGCCGAAGCGTTGCGCTATGAGTAGCGTGGCGCGGGCACTCTTGGCGGCTCCCCTTCGGGCTTGAAGCCGGCAGCGGGAGCTGGGCTTTCACCTTTGCAGTAAATCCACCGGCGCATTCACATCATGCACGCGGAAATATTTCGCCAGCGCCGGATACTTCCTCGCCACCGCCTCATACATCGCGTACGCCACATTGCGATAGGAAATGTGGCCCGCCGGCGCGGTGCGCAATTCGGAGATGTACACCACTTCGGCAAAATCCATCTTGAACAAGGCCCGCTTGCGGAATGCCAGCGGAATCGCGTACTGCGAATTCTCTTCGGCCTCCGGTGCATTGCGCTTGGCAAGCTTTTCCACGCACGCCTGCGCCCGCCGCATCGCCGCATCGAATCGCATTCGCACGCCGGCGTCATCCAGATCCATCAGCATCTCGTGGCCGTGCTGCGTGGTCGGGGACTGCATGACCTGAATGCAGCGCCGATGCCGGTGCATATCGCGGAAGCCGCCCGTATCCATGAGAATGTCGAAGCGGAATTGCTGCCCCGCGCGGAAAGCCCGCAACATCTCGTCGTGCTTGCTGCGATGTCGCGACCCCAAGTCGATGATTTCGCGCCGCCGCCGCTCCCCCGCTACCTGCACCACCTGCCGAATCTGCCGATAGGAGTAATGCGAATGCTGGTACAGCAAGGTCGTCGCAATTTCCACTTCCAACGGTTCCTCGTCGAGCAGATCGACGATCGCCTTCGACGGCGCCAGCTGTTCATGCGCCATCAATTCCCGCGCTGCTTGCCGCAACTCACGTCGCGTCTCGATCTCGTACGGATTGGGATCGGCGTACTTGACCAGCGTCGGCGCGACCCGCACCTCGCGCAGCAGTTCCTGCTCCGCTCGCGCTCCAAGCTCCGGATTCAGGGCGCGAATTTGTTCCACCAACGTGCGCAATGACTCCGCACCCGCGTTGTACGCCGCGCCCGTCGCCGCCTTTTTCAGCGATTCGCCCAGCGCCCGCACTTCCTTGTGGGTGTGCGAGAGCAGATGCGCCACCTGCATCTCCAGCGTTCGCGCGTTGACGATCTCGCCCAGCGAAGTGTTCGTCGCCAGCGGCAATAGATATCGCGTGATATCAAAGGCCCGAGCCTTCAAAGTGCGTTCATACGCCTCCTGCTTCAGGTCGGCGGGCTTCGGCGTGATGCCGATCAGATACTGGGTCATGTGCGCCGAAAGCGCTTCGTACTCGACGAAAAGAAAATCCAACGTCTCGCCATAGAGCTTGCGAGCCTCGTCATCGCCCGCGAAATCCGGCGTGTAATAACCGCTTTTGCGGAAGTCCTGATACCGCGTCGAGCGCTCCTGACCGTCCCAGCGCGACTCGTCGGCCAGTTCGATAGCGGCCAGAATCGACAGACGCTCGATCGCGAGCGCGATATGCGCCAAATCGGCAATCGAACGATGTCCGTACTGAAAATAAAATGTGTTGAGGAATTTCTCTGCCTTCTGCGAGCTGATTTCCCGCAGCGATTCCTTCATCGACAGGGCCGAGCGCGAATATTTCGCCATCGCATACGCCTGAATCTCGGGCTCGACGCCGAACACGGCATACACTTCAGTCGGCGCCTCGGTTTGTGAGGCGCGAACGCTCTGGTTCGCAGCCGGCTGCTTGCCAGCCGCATTCGCCGCCCGCAGAGATGATCGATGCCCGGCAGACTCCTTTTCGGCGCTCTGGTTTTTGTCGGAAGGCTTCGGCATCACCACCACATTCGCAGTCTCTGACATAGGAGTAGCTGGCATGTTAGCCGCCGTTGTTGTGGAATAGCAATCGGAACCTGCAGGTACAGCCGCCGCTCGTGAGCCTACCCCGAGGGCGTTGAACGAGCCTGCTCGTGCCAAGCTCGACTGCGACCTTAGACCATCTCCCATGCATCGCCTGCTTGAAATCGTCGACCATCGCCCCTGGCCATTGCCTTCCGGCCCGTGGATTATGAAGCAGGTCTGGCACGATCTGCTTTTTGCCCACTGGCCGGTTCACCCGACTCGCATGCGCCCGGCAGTGCCCGCCCAACTCACTCTCGACACCTTCGATGGGCAGTGCTGGCTTGGCGTCGTCCCCTTCTGGATGAGCGGTGTCCGCGCCCGCCGAGTTCCACCCCTCCCAGGATTGTCGCGCTTTCCCGAGCTCAACCTGCGAACCTATGTCCGCCACAACGATAAGCCTGGCGTCTACTTCTTCAGCCTCGACGCCGCCAATCTTGCGGTCACCTGGGCGGCCCGGACCTGCTATCATTTGCCTTATTTCTTCGCTTCGATGAGCACGGTCGAGCGGGACGGACTGATTCGCTACTTCTCAATTCGTCGCGGCATTCCGGCTGAATTCCGCGGCACCTACAGGCCGGCATCCAACCGGCGCCTGCCTGCAGAGGGATCGCTCGAGCACTGGCTCACCGAGCGCTATTGCCTCTATACAATCCACAAGGGCCGTGTGTATCGCGGCGAGATTCATCATCCGCCCTGGTGGCTGCAAGACGCCACTGCAGAATTTGAGGTGAACACCGTGGCGGCCGCGGCGGAAATCGAGTTGCCGAATGCTGCTCCTGTGCTGCACTTTTCTCGCCGGCAGGATGTTCTCATCTGGCCTTTGCGCTGCGCCGATGAAATCGACCGCCGCGTATAATTCCAGATTTCAACGGACCACATTCGGGAGAAATTCATGCCCCTTTCCGGACACATCGCCTTCATCACCGGCGCTTCCCAAGGCATCGGACGCGCCTGCGCCCTGCGGCTGGCCAAACAAGGCGCATCGGTCGCCGTCGCCGCACGCAATCAAGAGAAGTTGAACGAATTGGTGGAGCATATTTCCTCCGCCGGAGGAAACGCCGACGCCTTCCCCCTCGATGTTGCGGACGAAGAACAAATTAAATCCACCATTAAAGCCGCCATCTCGAAATTCGGCAAAATCGACATCCTCGTCAACAACGCCGG
>JASHRE010000565.1 GCA_030037515.1 Candidatus Sulfotelmatobacter sp. | reverse complement strand
GACTTCAAAACTGCTTGGGCAAAACACGGAAAACGGTCGCAATGTCTATCACATCAGCTTCTGGCCAAAGCACAAGGAGAAGATCACTTGGCCCTGCGAAGCGTACGTTGATGCGGCAGAATTTGAGCCGGTGCCTGTATTCCCCAAGCTCGCATGGCGCATAGCGTTCCGTGTTCGAGCGCTGCTTGGAACCGATTTGCCGGGGTTCGGCTTCCATGTTGTTTGTCGGCGCCAATCCGACGGTGTCTGATTTCCGGCTTCGTTCGGGACGGAGTTCCGCATTCGCGCGGTCTTCATTCATCAACCGTGATGTTTCCATTGCGCTCGAAAACACCGCATTCGAGCCCACCCACGTCGAGAGCAGAATGAAGGTGGTTGGTCCTACTCGATAGCGTTGCCTCACCAGTAAGCTCCCATCCTGGCCAGCGGCTCCTGCGCTCGGTAGGTCGGGTAGGACAAATCGAGCCTCCGCAGCAAGATTCCAAGCCGATGTTTGCCTGTATTTTCACCGCATTGAGCTGCTCAGCCGGATGCGCCTCCGCCGTTTGTCTTTTCCCCTTCCCCCGGCGTATATTAGACAGCTGGAACTGCTGTGTACCGGCATTTGGCGAAGCACACCAGTGGGCGCAAGCCCACTTTTTCGTTGCAGGCCCCGCGGTATGCTTGCCATCGCCTGTAACTCCATGCATTCATGGCGCTTGCCGTCGAACGGGTACGGGAGATTGCGGAGCGCGTAGCCGCCTCCAGCGGCCTCGAAGTGGTCGACGTCGAGTTTTTGGGCGGAGGCAGCGCGCGAATGCTGCGCGTGTTCCTCGACAAGCCGGCGGCCGGAGTCGAGCACGGGGTGACGCATGAAGATTGCGCCAACTTCAGCCGCGAGTTTGGCACGATTCTGGATGTGGAGGACGCGGTTCCCGGCGGGTCGTACACGCTGGAAGTTTCTTCGCCGGGGCTGGATCGCAAGCTGACGAAGCCGGCAGATTTCAGCCGTTTCGTCGGCAGCCGCATCAAGCTGATGACGCGGCAGCCGGTGAATAGCAACCGGCACTTTGAAGGCCGACTCGAGAGTTTCGAGAACGGCCGATTGACTTTGGATTTGAGCGTCGCGAGCCACAAGTCGCGCAAGAAAATGGGCGCCGACGCTGGCAAGACAATTGAGATTGAATTCGCCAACGTGGAGAAGGCGAATTTGGTACCGGAAATCTAGTCGCCAGTTGCCAGTAGCGGCAACCAGAGCGGTGATGGGGAGTGCATTGCGAGTTTGGCTGCGAAGCTGAACCTCAGCGGCTAAAGCCGCGAGAAGAGCGATGCGGATGCGGCAGGGCTGAAGCCGTGCCGTCCCGGGTCTCGACATTGGGACTGGATACTGGCGACTGAAAACTGGTTTTCGCAACTGAGAACTGATTTTATGGCGAGCGAGCTCTATAACACGATCGACGCACTGAGCCGGGAAAAGGGCATTGATCCACAGATTGTAGTGAGCGCAGTGGAAGACGCTATCGTCATGGCCACGCGCAAGTACTACAAGTCGCAGGAGAATTTGCGCGCGAGGCTCGATAAAGAAACCGGCAAGATCAGCGCGTTCGCGGTGAAGACTGTGGTCGAGAGTCCCGAGCAGGTCGAAGATCCGAACCTGCAGGTCACGCTGGAAGACGCGCGCAAAGTCAATCCCTCGCTCGAAGTCGGCGGAGAATTGCAGATTCCCAAAGCGACCGAGGGAATTCTCGGCCGCATTGCCGCGCAGCTGGCGAAGCAGGTGATTTTCCAGAAAGTGCGCGAAGCCGAACGCGATACGGTTTACAACGAGTACATCGGCCGCGTCGGCGAAATCGTCAACGCGACGGTGAAGCGGATCGAAGGGCCGGATGTAATTTTCGACATCGGCAAAGCGGAATCGCGCATGCCGCGCAAGGAACAGTCGCGCTTGGAATCATTCGCCATTGGTGAGCGTGTGCGCGTCGTGATCGCTCGCGTTGAAAAAGCGAGCAAAGGGCCGGGTGTTGTGGTTTCGCGCGCGGCGCCGGAACTGGTGCAGCACCTGTTCCAGACCGAAGTTCCAGAAATTTACGACGGCACGGTTGTGATTCGAGCCATCGCGCGAGAGGCTGGCGAACGCACCAAAATTGCTGTCATGTCCAAGGACAAAGACGTTGATGCAGTGGGCGCCTGCGTGGGCATGAAAGGCATGCGCGTGCAGTCGATCATCCGGGAGTTGCGTGGAGAAAAGATTGACATCATCGAGTACCACGAAGATCCGGTGACGTTCGCGGAGAAAGCGCTACAGCCGGCGAAAGTCAGCCGTGTCACGGTGATCGATCCGTCGGATAAGCATCTGGAAGTCGTTGTCGATGACAGCCAACTCTCGCTTGCGATTGGCAAGAAGGGACAGAACGTCCGCCTGGCGGCGAAGTTGCTGGGCTGGAAGATTGATATCAAGAGCGAAGAAGAGAAGCGGCAGGAAGTCGAACAGCAGATGGCCGCGATGGCTCCGCAGGCGACCACTCCGCTGGAGAACGTTCCCGGCCTGGGCGAGGGTATTGTCGAGAAGCTGACGGCGGCTGGCGTGACGACGGTGGAAGCGCTCGCCGATATGACCCCGGAGCAACTTGAGGCGATTGAAGGCATCGGGCCGAAGACGGTGGAAAAAATCAGCTTCGCGGTCAATAATTACTTCGCCAGTCTGGAATCGGGCGAAGCGGTCGCAGAGGAAGGTTCGGCAGAATCCAGTGTGAGCGCGGCAGAGGCTTCCGCGGAGGAGTCTGCTACTCGGACTGCGACGGAATCCTCAGTCCACGAAGAGAATAAACCTGCTGCCGAGAGTTCGGAGGCAGCGGCAGAAGCGAAGGACGAGCCGGGAGAATCCGCGGCTCGAGAATCAACCGAATAATGGCGCCGGGCATGGGCACAGACATGACCTGCAAGTGCAAACGGACTGACTCCGTGAGGCTGCAATGAAGACTTAAGCACAACGCGGAGCACAGGAAAGGGCGGATGAGTAAGGTTCGAATCAACGATCTGGCAAGAGAACTGGAAGTTAAGAGCAAAGCCATTCTGGACGTGCTCCCCATTGTCGGAGTCACCGAGAAGAAGACCCACTCCAGTTCTCTCGAAGAACACGAAGCAGAGAAAGTGCGGGCGCACTTTCGTGGAGCGGGGGATACCTTTGCCCAGCCGGCGAAATTTACCCATTCCTCGCGCGGCGAGCAGGAAATCAAGACCAAGATCGATCTTTCGCATATTTCCCGTCCGGGAGATGTGCTGAGAGCGATCACCCAGCAGAAGGAAGCGGTGGAACATCCGGTGCAACCGGTGAGGCCTGTCGCACCGCCGCCGATCCGGCCTGCGACTCCGCCGCTTGCGGCCAAGCCTACGGCTGCCGTGACCCCAGCGAAACCGGCTGCGACTCCACCGGCTCCGCCGGCGGCCGTCCCGCCCGTTGCGGAAAAGCCCGTTGCTCCGCCACAGCCGGTGATTAACCCACCGCCCGCGCCGGAAAAGCTGGCTCCCCCTCCGGCTCCGCCGGTTGCACCGGTCCCAGCTCCTCCGCGCCCGGCTCCAGCAGTTCCACCGCCGGTCGCGGTTATGACACCGGCTCCGCCGGCTCCGGCGGTTACGGCTTCGTCCGCGCCGCCAGCTCCGCCTCCGCGCCCGATCACGCCCGCGGCTCCAACTACGCCGCCCACTCCGGCCCCGCGCATGATCGTGCCGCAAACCGGCCCGCGTCCGGTCTACAAAGCTCCGCCTCCGCGTCCCGGCGTGCCCATCGGACAATCGACTCAAGGTGCGCGCCCAGCTCCGGGACGTCCAGTTCCTGGCCAGCCGATTTTTCAGCGTCCGCGTCCTGCAGCAGCTCCGGGAGTGGGCGGGCCGCGCCCGCCGTTGCGTCCGGGCGAGCGCCGTCCTATGCATCCCACCCGTTCTGCTCCGGCGGGCACACGCCCGATTGGTGTGGGACCTGGTATGCCTCCTCCCGGACCGGTTCGTCCCGGTAGCCGTCCCGGCGCGCCGGCGCGCCGTCCAGGACAGCGTTACATTCCGCGTGGCGTAAAAGAAGGCCCGATGAAGGGCTACGTTCCGCCACCGCGTATGGTGGTGTCGAACGAACCCGCGCCGATCACTCGCAATATCACGATCACCGAAGGCATTAGCGTTAAGGATCTGGCGGAGAAACTCGATATTCGCGCGAAAGACCTGATCTCGCGCTTACTCGCGCGCGGTGTTTTTGCCACGATCAATCAAACTCTCGACGCCGAACTTGCCAGCGAGATGGCGCGCTTCTTCGGGGCTGACACGAACGTGATCACGTTCGAAGAGCAGGCCGCGAAAGATATTGACGCCGACGCGGCTGCGAGCGTCGAGACTTTTTCGGAAGCCGTGCCCCGTCCACCGGTGGTCACCATCATGGGCCACGTCGATCACGGCAAGACCACGCTGCTCGATGCCATCCGCCTGTCGAATGTCGCCGAGGGAGAAGCGGGTGGAATCACGCAGCATATCGGTGCTTACAAAGTTCGCATCGGTGATCCGGAATCTCCCGCTTACCGACGCGAAATTGTCTTCCTCGATACGCCCGGGCACGAAGCATTTACCCGCATGCGTGCTCGCGGCGCGAAGGCAACTGACATCGTTGTGCTGGTCGTCGCGGCTGATGATGGCGTGATGCCGCAGACGCTCGAAGCCATCGATCACGCGCACGCCGCCGAAGTGCCGATCATCGTCGCTGTTAACAAAATCGACAAGCCCGAGGCCATGCCTGATCGCGTGAAGAAGCAACTCGCGGATCGCGGCCTGATGCCTGAAGACTGGGGCGGCAAAACCGTTTTTGTTGATGTTTCAGCAAAGAAAAAAACCAATCTGAACCTGCTGCTGGAAATGATTTGCCTGGTCGCCGATCTCGCCGAGTTGAAGGCGAATCCCGATCGTGCTGCTTCC
>JASHRE010000564.1 GCA_030037515.1 Candidatus Sulfotelmatobacter sp. | reverse complement strand
GAATCCCACTCCTGACGATATCCGGGTTTCTCTAGTCTAGTGGAGGCGCTTTGGCGAGGCTCATTCTTTCGCACAAGAGCGCCGGCGCCCATATCCAACATCGCGCTCCCGCATTTAACGTCTCACGTTCGTGGTCTTTCTATAACTGCCAGGGACAGCCACGTGGCGTGAGTAGGGGGGTGCCGCTGTCAGGTGACGGAAGGTTGGTGCCCTCTACTCCACCCAATCCACCGCGTACACATCCTGTGATCCCGTATCGCGCAACATCAGTGGAGAATCATCCGGAGCAAGCGCCAGAGCGGCGCCGTAGCGGCCTGTCGTGATCATGTTGGTCAGGTCCGCAACTGGCTCGGTCTTGTGATCGCGCACGTCAATGCGCACCACAGCTTCCTTGGCGCTGAAATCCAGCACATAGACGTACCGCGCGTCGTGCGACCAGCACAGCCAGCCCAGCGAGCCGGTTGCCAGCGGCGTCCATTTCTGCGCGGAGAAATCGAACAAGAGGACGGTTCTCGAGTCCTCCGAAAAGGCCGCGAGAAAATGTCCATCCGGCGACCAGCGCGGCGAATAGAGCCCCTGCGAACCGGGCACATCGGAGACTTTCTTGTTGGCCAGATCGAGAATGTGAATCACCGACGAAGGATCGTTCGACTCACCGGCAAAAATAATTTTCGTTCCATCCGGCGACCAGTTCGGATCGAGCTGCTGAGATTGATCTTCAGGCAAAATGAGCTGGGGTGTGCCGCCCTCCGGCGAAATCTCATACATGCGCGCAGGTTTGTGCACGCTCAAAGCAAATTCAAAAAAGATGATCTCTTTGCCATCCGGCGACCACCGCGGCAGCACAGGATACATCGGCGGATAGGTCAACTGCAGCCGCTCGCTGCCATCCAGTTTGCTGCGCCACAGCGCGCCATCGCGATACGAAACGTACGTGACCCACTGCCCGTCTTTGGAGAAGTCGACGAATTCCGCCGAGATGCCCTCCAGAAACGGCACGAATTGTTTCGCTTTCGCGTCATAGCGGGTGAGTTCACCGCGATAAACGCGACCCAGCATAAACAATTTTTTGCCGTCTTTGCTCGGAAGCGGCAAAGAGAGTGAGAGCGGACTCGAAGTCAGCTGCACCGGTTGGGGATCGCCTCGGAACAATCTACGGTTTTTCGGAAGCGCCCAGATTTGATCTTGCGATTGGAAGACAAAGAAGTTTCCATCCGGCGTCCAACGACCGCAGCACTCATTCGGCGGATTATGCCAGCCAGCAAACAGGCGGTGCAGTCCGGCTCCATACGACGCAACTTCCCATTCCATCTGCTGGCCTACGGTCCCCGCCGTTTCCGAAGAATCAAACCGCAATGAGTGTCCGTCCGGAGACCACGCAACGTTCAGAATGTCACCGGTAACCTCCGCCAGCTTGCGGGGCGCGGAGCCATCCGCCTTCGCCGTGAACAACTCGCGCAGATTCGTAAATGCAAGCATCTTTCCGTCCGGAGACCATGCCGCGGTCTCGGCGATCGAATCACCAAGCTTGCGTGGGGAACCGCCCAGCACTGGAAAACTCCACAATGGCCCTTGGGGCGGCGCGCCCTGACCATTCACCACCAGGATTTCCGACCCATCCGGTGAAAGGTCTAGCGGAGAGATGTTGACAGAAGGCAGATTCGTCAGCTTGACCGGTTCGCCGCCTCCGACCGACATCTCTGCCACACCGCGCGACCGGAAGCTGCCCTCCCGCACTTCGCCCAGGCTGAGATAGAGCCTGGTTCCATCGGTGCCAATGAGCGATTTCGGCCGTCCGTCGTGCGTGAGTTGAATGTAGTTGCCGATGTGGGGCGTCGGCGGAGGCACAAGTAACCAATATGCAGAAATCGCGATGACAGAGATCGCTACCGCCGCGCCGGCCAGATACGCGCGGTTCACACGCCGCGGCTGCTCCTTCGGAAGCGCATGAATACTGCTCGCCGTCGAACTGCTCGGGTCGAGCAAAGCCTCCAGAGCAAAAGCCAGATCCGACGCCGAATGAAAGCGTTGCTCGGGATTTTTCTCCAGACATCGCTGCACCACGCGCTCCACCCCCGGCGGGGTGTCGGGCGAAAGCTGCGACATCGGCGGGGGCTCTTCATTCAGAATTGCGCTGATCGTGTCGGCATCAGTGGGCTTTTGAAAGGAGCGCGTCCCCATAACCATCTCGTACAGAATTGCGCCGAAGGCAAAAATATCGGTGCGGTGATCGGTCGCCAAACCGCGCACCTGCTCCGGCGACATGTAACCAACTGTCCCCATGGCGACGCCCGGCAAAGTCATCGTTGGCATCTGGTCGATGCTCGATTCCTTCTGCTCCGCCAGCTTGGCCAGACCGAAATCGAGAATCTTGACCCGCCCCTCTTTGGTTATGAACAGGTTGTCGGGTTTCAGGTCCCGGTGCACGATGCCTTTTTCGTGCGCGGCCGCCAATCCCTCCGCGATCTGAACCGCATATTCCAGGGCCTTTCGCAGCGGCAGCGGGCCCCGCCGGATTGTCTCGGCCAGAGTCTTGCCCTCCAGCAGCTCCGAAACTAGGTAAGGCACTCCCTGGTAGCTGCCCATCTGGTAGACGGCAAGAATGTTCGGATGATTCAGAGCCGCAGCCGCTTTGGCCTCCTGCTCAAAACGCAGCAAGCGGTTGCGCGAGGAAGAAACCAGGTCGGGCAGAACCTTGATGGCTACTTCGCGGTCCAGCAGCGTATCGCGAGCGCGATACACTTGCCCCATGCTGCCTGCGCCAACAGGAGAAAGGATCTCGTATTGGCCGAGCATGGTGCCAGAGGTCAGAGGCATTCGTCTAGGGCATTATAGCCGCATCGGCTGGGGAAAACTCGGGCTAAGCGCCCGAAAATGTGTGCCCGGCGCCCTTTTCCACGGCACGCCCCAAAGCGGGACACGAATCCTTATAAGGTCGTTAGACCCGTGTGCGTTCGAGCGCCCCAACTTCCGCCGGAGCCGGGATGGGTGGTGTGGAGGCAAGGGGGCTTGCAGGAGCCGAAGCCTCGGTGGAAGCGGCCATGATCGGCCGTTTGATCGTAAAGCGCTGAATTTTGATTTCTCCGCGGGCATAGACGGCTAATAAAGCCTCGACTGCCGTGGGGTCCAGCCGCTTGCCGGCCAGATTTCGAATGATCTGCAAAGCCTGCTCCGGCGTGTGGGCCTGCTGATACGGACGATTCGTTGTCAATGCGTCAAACGTATCGGCCACGGCAATCACCCGCGCCAGCAGCGGAATCTGATCGCCCTTCAGCCCATAGGGATATCCCCGGCCATCGAGCGCTTCGTGGTGCAATTCGATGCCAGGCAGCATTTCTGCCAGTTGCGTGACCGGACGCAGAATGTTCGCACCCTTGGTTGTGTGCGTCTTTATGACTTCAAATTCTTCTTCGGTCAGCGCACCGGGCTTTTTAAGAATATGATCCTCGATGCCAATCTTCCCCACATCATGAAGTTGCGCGGAAACTTGCAACGTTTCCATGAAGGTACTGTCGAGCTTCATTTCTTCGCCAATCAGCATGGAATAACGTGTCACGCGGTCAGAGTGGCCGCGCGTGTAGGGATCTTTTTCGTCGACCGCGCCGGCCAGCATCTGGATCGAACCCATGAACAGTGCGCGATTTTCTTCGGCGGCGCGCTTGAGGTCTTCGACGAAGCGTTCGAGTTCTTCCGACATTGTGTTAAAAGTCTGAGCCAGTTCGCCGATTTCGGTTCGGCTCAACAGACGCACGCGCTGCGAGAAATCGCCTTTGGCCAGGGCGCGGCTGGATTGGGTCAGAATGTGTAGCGGATTAGTAATCCGCCGGGCGGCAAAAATGCTGACTAAGATGCTCAGCAGCACAACTCCAACAGCCAAAAGACGCGCCACTCGCTGCATATCGTAGACATCGCTGTAGGCATCGCGGGTCGGCTTCTGCACAATAACGGCCCAATCGAGCGAACTGACCGGGCTGTAAGTGCCAAGCATTTCAACGCGCTCAGAGCCGTTTCGGATCGTGAACTGCTTGGTCTCAGCGAACTGTGCTTTGTTGCCTCGCTCGACAAAGCTTTTCACGATCTCCAGATTCTTCATGTCCTGGCCGGTGGCGAACTCAGGGCTGGCCGCGGCCACCAGGCGTCCCTGGGAATCGACCACGTAAGGCGTGAGCCCTCCGCCGCTGATCTCGTGCAGGCGTCGGATCAAAAACTGCAGGTCGACGACCGAGGCGACCATTCCCAGAAATCGCGTGCCGTATTTGACTGGAGAACTTACCAAGAAGACCGTCCGCGCAGACTTGCCTTCGCCCACCACGAGTGCTTGGCCGTTGTAGACGCGGCCGTCGCGAGCGGCGACGTAGGCGCGCTCCAGTTCGCGCTGCAAAAATGCGTCCGGCGCAATATTTCCCGAAAAGATGCCTTTGGCTTCGGAATTGAGCAGCGTTGCATAAGCGATATCATCCGAGGACGAAACGAAATTTTCCAGCAAAGCCCGCAGTTCGGGAGCTTCGATATTCTGCCCGCCAATGTCGCCACCGCTGGCGACCTGGATCGCAGACGACAGGTTCTCTAGCATTAGCCTCTGCGCACGTTCTTGCTGCGAAAGGTCGTCGGCCAAAGAACGCGTCACCGTGTTCTGCAGCAGCTGCTCGTTTGTTTCCAGGCGTTGCCGATTGCTGGCCACCACCTGGGTCGAGTAAAAGTACATCGGGATGGTGCTGATCGCCAGAAGGACACCAAGGATGACGTACAAAATCGGTATACGCGCGTGGCTGGAAGTGGCGGAAGACAAAGGTTTCCTGGATTTGAACGCCATCGGCCGACCCGGGGAGTGGAGGCCGATTTCAAGGCATCACCAAAATTTTATCGGGGAATAAACTCGCCCGGCGGGAAAAGCGAACGCTGCCGCCATTACGAAAGTACCAATCGGAATGGCACGACCGGTACCGGGTTTGAGACATCCCGCACTCAAAACGTTCACGAAGGCGTCATCCCCGCGCCCTTATCAGCGGAGCGAGGGATCTCGCGTGCGCAGAACTCAACCTGGTTCACGCAGGATCCCTCGCTTCGCCGGCAGAAAAACGGCTCCGCTCGGGATGACTTCATTTCCTGCAGGGCCGATTCAGTAGAGGTCGGCATCCGGATGCGCCTTCGCCTGCGACCTCAGTCGGCCAAGGGCAGGGAACCATGATGCTCGCCGAACTCACGGGCCCGCGATCGAGCGCGTCGGGGCTCGCGGCATCTTGCGAATGGGCAACCCCGAGATCACCTGCATGAATGATCAGCAAGTTTGGGTCGCGCGGATAGCCGAGCCGCCCGGCGACGATCTTCGTCAAACAAAGGATTGGACGAGCACGCTCCCGACGAAAAAGACAGAAAAGGAAGAATTCGCGAAGAAGATTTTCGCCAAGGGCCCTCCCAGAACTCGAACGGATGTCCAGCAGCGCAGACGCGGAGTCATGGGGAAACTCATTATTTTTGCTGCGTGTCTCGGTGCCTTGTTGGTAAATCGTAGGCCCCTATCGACAAATGCGTCGGCGCCGTGCAGCCGCGACAGTCCACGAGTGTGTCCCGCCGAGGCATTTGCGATAGGGCGATTTGGAGGAAGCCGCTGGCGTTTGCGGCGGACGCGGAGGGCTATAAATATATGGTATGGGGTTTCAATGCACGTTTCGCCATTTTATCGCCTGAGCTATGCCAACTGTTGAGTTTCGTTGCAAAGGAAAGTCTTGGCACAGCAGTATGCTGCCACTCGACGCAGAAAAAGTCTTGCTTCCACGAAAACGGCGACCCTCGAACACGCACAAGCGTCCGCCGCGCCAGCGGCTTAGTTCAAATCGCCAACTCGCTCAACGAGGGTTTTTAGGGGGAAGTGCTGTTTTGCGAATTACGGGCGAGTCACCGCCTACCCGCTTGGCCGAGTTCCGCCTACTCGGCAATTACTAGTGGATCTCGTTCACCGGCACGACGTTGGGGTTTTCTCCGTCCTTGTTCATGGACATTCTCCGTTTGCTAAGTCTCCAACGAAGCTGCCTTCGTCCTTGACTCCAGGAGCGCCCGCCACTACCGGGCATTTTTGTGTCTCCTCGATTGCAAATGCGCCCTTCTTGGACGAACGTGCTCCATCATGGCTACTCTTCGAGGACACTTTGAAATTGCCTAGGTGCGGGGGCAACAGGCAAGGGCGGGCAGAGGGCGAGATGTCCGCTTTTACCCGGCCAGAACAGCTTTTTGGGGGGTTGTGATTGGATTTGTCGATTGTCTGGGCTACA
>JASHRE010000563.1 GCA_030037515.1 Candidatus Sulfotelmatobacter sp. | reverse complement strand
GCGAGCGGATACGTCATCATCGATTTCAGTGCATCTCGCGAACTGGCGTAGTGCACGGTGTTGAAAAGGACAGCTTCCTCATCCCCGTAGCCCCTGACGCCGGATTGATGATCGAGCAACTCCCGAAAGGTGACGTTTTGATAGAAGGCGGGCAGTTCGGGGAGGTACTGCCGGACGGTTACATCCAGTGACAGCTTACCCTGCTCGACCAAATCCATGATGATCGTGCCCGTTATCGGTTTTGACAGGGAGGCAAGCCGCTGAACGCTTGCTGTCGTCAGGGGCACGTTTTGTTCAATGTCAGCCTTTCCCATTGCCTTGGAAAGCACAATCTGGTTTTGCGAAGCCACAGCAATCGACAGACCGGGGCAGCGAGCTCCCTCGAAGCGGACGCCGACCAGCAATTCGAGCCGATGTGGAAGGTCAGCACTGTTGCTCTGGCATAGTGCCGAGGAACAAATCAGCAGAACTAGTAAGGCCGAGAATGTGTTCATACTTCCCTCAACTTACCCACGCAAGGAATTTGGGCAAAACCTCGCCAGCTTTCCCCAGATGGCATTCCGTGAATGCTGAAAGATTCGCAGACTGCGGATGTGCCCGACACCCAACTGCCCATCGCAGATCAGGCTCCATACGGAACGGCTATCATTCTTGCATCACTGAAATTGTAGACAAGAGCATTATGAGAGTCTTCAAGCCTAGCTGTTGTCTTGCTGTGCTCATGGCAACTGTGTTCGCTTTAGCCCAGCAACAAACCCCACCCACGGCGGCTGACCAAATAAACCAAATCGTGCAGACTCATGCCGCAGCCGGAGACTTCAGCGGCGCAACGCTAGTCGCGCACGGCGGTCGCATTCTTTACGAACACGCCTTCGGATACGCAAACCTCGAATGGGAAATCCGGAACGATTTGCAGACGAAGTTTGAAATAGGCTCAATGACGAAGCAGTTCACATCTATGCTCGTGCTGCAATTCGTGAACGAGGGCAAAATCAAACTCGATGGACACGTCTCAGACTACCTGCCGTATTACCGGAAGGACACTGGAAATCGCGTCACCATCAGCGAGTTGCTCTCTCACACTTCGGGTATTCCCAATTTCATACGTGCTCCCGGCTTTCTCGAAGGCTCAGCCAGCCGAACAAAATACACGGTTAAAGACTTCGTCCAAAAGTATTGCAGTGGGGACTTGGAGTTCGAGCCGGGAACAAAGTTCGACTACAGCAACACAGGCTATTTCCTGCTGGGTGCGATTCTTGAGCAGCTTTCCGGCAGTTCGTATGAGCAGCTTGTGAGGGAGCGCATCTTTAACCCACTAGGCATGAACGATTCTGGCTACACGCATTCCGAGACCATCATTCCTCACCGCGCCGCTGGATACGAGCGTTCAGCCAGTGGATTGCAGAATGCGAGGTTCTATGACATGTCGATTCCATTCGCCGCTGGAGCGCTGTACTCCACGGTGGGCGATCTCTTTTTGTGGGATCAGGCGCTCTACGGCGAGCGGCTTCTTCCTGCAAATCTGCGCGATCTACTTTTTAAGGCGAATTTGGAGAATTATGGGTTCGGCTGGGGGATTTTCATACCGAAACCGGGTTCACCCGATGCAGGCGAGACGATCCTTATGCACGGCGGTCAAATCTTTGGATTCCAATCTCTGATAGAGCGCATCCCCAAGTACAGGGAACTGATTGTGCTGTTGGACAATACGGACAGCCCAAAGCTCCTAGACATCGCAGTTGAGATCAGGCGTGTGCTGTCTGAGAACCGCTGACCCTCACCGTGCTGGATACGATGAGACCAGAAGTCTTACTGGAGATCATGCTGGTGGTTGTAGGCGAGAAAGCCTCTGCGGTGCTGGTGTAGGCTCGCGCAAGACTCCTGCGAGGGCGTCTCGTGTGCCACTCACGCGTTCGCGTTCCACTGGAAGCGCAATCCAAATCCATCAGGGTCACGAAGACAGAGTTGCTTCATCCCGTATGGCGCGATCTTTGGTTCGTTCACGTCAATTCCTTTGGCACGTAGGTGAGCATAGACCGCGTCTACGTCGGGTGCTCCAAAAAACACCCCTGTATCGCTGTGGCCCTCCGACTCGGCGGGAGTCGGCGGCTGACGGTCTCGCCTCCGCTTCGTAGGCGGTATTTAGCATCAGGTCAATCTCGTTCCGCCTCAGCCACACCCAATTGTGGTTCGGTGGGGTTGCCGCGTGGGCCAAGAACGGCGGCCCAGTTCTTGACAAGAGTCTCTAGTACATCGTACAATTAGTTCTTTATATTAAAAAGAATTTCTGGTACGCTGGGGCATGTCTCGCATAGCCCCTCCCGTGCAACTGGATGCTCCGACCCGCAGCACCCTCGACCAACTGGTCCGTTCATCTTCGACACCGCAGTCGTTAGCCCTGCGCAGCCGCATTGTTCTGGCTGCTGCAGATGGGGACACCAACCAGCAAATCGCTGTCGCACTCAAGCTTCCGGCGGTCACGGTAGGAAAGTGGCGACGATCCTTTGCGAGCGACGGGCTGGAGGGCTTGCGCGATGCGCCACGGTCAGGACGGCCTCTCAAGCATGATGCCGATACCCGACACAAAGTACAGACCCGAGTGTGTCAACAACCCGAGCACCAGAGCCGCTGGACCGTGCGCACTCTGGCTGCTGAACTCGGCTTGCCGTCCAGTACTGTCCATGCCATGCTGGTGGCCGCGAAGTTACAGCCACATCGCATCCGCACCTTCACCTTCAGCCCCGACCCGGATTTTGAAGCCAAGTTGCTGGACCTTGTCGGGCTGTATCTCCATCCCCCGGAAAATGCTTTCGTACTGTGCGTAGATGAGAAACCGAGCATCCAAGCGCTCGACCGGACACAACCTTTGCTGCCCCTGAGAGCCAAAAAAGCCCGTGCCTGGACCAACGAATATGTCCGGCATGGTACGCAGACGCTGTTGGCCGCTCTCGAAATCGCCACCGGCAAAGTCGTTGCCCATGTCCGCGACCGCCGCACCACCGTCGACTTCTTGAGTTTCATGGATGACGTGGTGAAGTCCTATCCCCTCCGCGATCTGCATGTCGTCTTGGATAACCTCAACATCCACAAAAACGAAGCGGCAAAACAATGGCTCTTCCGTCATCCGCGCGTGCATTTCCATTACACCCCGACCCACGCCTCCTGGATGAACATGATCGAATGCTTTTTCAGCATCCTTACTCGCCAGGCACTCACCCAGAGCGTGCAACGATCCAAGAAAGAGTTGAAGGATTTTCTGTTGCTCTATCTCAAGAAATACAGCCAAAATCCCACCCCTTTCACTTGGACCAAAGGGCCAGAACACTTCCAGCGCATCATCCAGGCAACGAAACAGTACCAAGCTGCTCATCCGAAGCAGCCCAAGCAACGGAAAGCCGGCAAACATACTATAAAGAACTAACTGTACGATGTACTAGGCATTCGATCTCGTCCCAGGTTATATACGTTTGAACTTGTCTCATAAATAGTGGTTGAACCTACTTCGCTATTTGCTGGCGGTCGAAAACCGGTCACAAGGTGGGCATGCGAGGACGATGGGAACTCAATGATGCCCAATGGAAACTCATCGAGCCCATCTTAAGACCGCAGCGGCGTGCCGACGGTCGTGGTCGGCCCTGGCAGGACACTCGGGCCGTACTCAATGGCATTCTG
>JASHRE010000562.1 GCA_030037515.1 Candidatus Sulfotelmatobacter sp. | reverse complement strand
ACCTGTCGCACTTCGCTGCCGATATCGACTTCAAGCCGCAACAGCTTGTCGGATTTCGGCACGCGCTCGGCAACTTTGACGACGCCGACTCGAAGATCGATTTTTGCAAAATCGTCAATGCTAATCTTGCCGTCAGAACTGGCGGCATCGCTCGCTACGACAGACTGCGTGGGCGCCGACGGCGCGGGCGGAGCCGGTTGCGGCGTTTCCGGCGCTGATGGTTCGGTGGCCGAACTTCTTTGCTGTTCCTCCATCTGCTGCATCCTTTCGACAGCGCTTTTGTCAGCGCGAGGAAAGACGGGCTGCACTTCGCCCAGCTTTGTGCCCAGCCGCAACTGTCCCCAGGCCAACTGATTCAAATCGACTTTCTTGATGTCGCCAAGACCCATCTGCATCCAGATTTTCGCAGTCGCGTCGGGAATCACCGGATGCGCAAGAACCGTGGCGATGCGCAGCGCTTCGGCGGATGTATAAAGCACGGTGGCGAGCCGGGACCGGCTGTCCTCATCCTGCTTCTCGCCCAGCGCCCAGGGTTCGTTGTCGACGATGTACTTGTCGACCGTGGCGATCAATCCCCAAGCGCTTTCCAGGGCCCGAGAGAACTGAAATTGTTCGAAATGAGTTCCGAACTCGCGAATTGTTTTTCGCGCGTGTTCGGCGATCGCGTCATCGGCGGGCCGGCGCGAGGCGGCATGCGAGGGGTATGGCACTTCGCCGCGGAAATAGCGGTTGATCATGGTCAGCGTGCGGCTGGCGAGATTGCCGATCCCGTTCGCGAGGTCTGAGTTGTAGCGCTGCACGAGTGCGTCGAAGGAAAAGGAACCGTCCTGTCCGAAGACGACTTCGCGCAGCAGAAAATAGCGCAGCGCGTCGGCGCCTAGAACATCGAGGATCGTTTCGGTGCGGACAATATTGCCGCGCGACTTCGACATCTTGCTTTCTTCAAACAGCAGCCAGCCGTGAGCAACGATCGCCTTCGGGAGGGGGAGCCCCGCTGCAAGCAGGAATGCCGGCCAGTACACGCAATGGAAGCGGACGATCTCTTTGCCAATCATGTGCACGTCGGCGGGCCAGTATTTCTCAAACGCCTCCCGCGCGCCGGCGTGCGACGATCCAAAGCCGATCGCCGTGATGTAATTTGCCAGTGCGTCGAACCAGACGTAAATCACCTGCTTTGGATCGTCCGGAACGGGAATGCCCCAGGAAAACGTCGAGCGGCTGATTGAGAGATCGCGCAATCCGGAGCGGACAAACGAAATCACTTCGTTGCGTCGCGTCTCCGGACGAATGAAATCCGGATTGGCGTAAAGCTCGAGCAGCTTCGGTTGAAACGCCGACAGCTTGAAAAAGTAATTGTCTTCGCGGACAGTTTCAGTGATTCGTCCGCAAGTCGGACAGGGATCACCCGGCTGTGCGCCGTCGACATAAAGTTCGTCGTAGACGCAGTATTGGCCGGTGTACGTGCCTTCGTAGATGTACCCGTTGTCGCGAATGCGGCGGAACAGTTCCTGCGTGCGCTTCCTGTGACGCTCTTCGGTCGTCCGAATAAAATCGTCGCTGGAAATGCCCATGCGCTTCCAAAGAGCGCGGAATTGGGATGAGATTTCATCGGCGTACTGCTGCGGAGTTTTTCCCGCCGCCTGCGCCGCTCGTTCGATCTTCTCCCCATGCTCATCGGTGCCGGTGAGGAAGAAGGTGTCGGCGCCAAGCATGCGCTCGCGCCGCGCTACCGTGTCGCACGCGATGGTTGTGTAGGCATGGCCGATGTGCGGTCGCGCATTCACGTAATAGATCGGAGTTGTGATGTAAAACTTGCTCATAACTTAACGGATTGCAGCTGGCCTGAGTGCGCCTCCTGGCCTCCGTGCTTACTCCCTCTCGTTTTTCAAATAAAGACGTGTCGCTTCTTGCATCACCCATTTCAGCGGCACATGCCGCTCGGCCGCAATTTTCCGACAATCTTCGTACTCGGGCGAAAAGTTCGTGACCCTACCGTTCATGCTAGCGATCTTGATACGTACCGTGCCCCATTCTGTCCGCACGTTCTCCCAGCGACGTGCCAGACACTGCCGGGCCTCTTCGCGGCGGCGGACACCCAGCGTTGTCGTCTCCTGGAAAATGATTTCCGTGAGCGCCGCGGCGCGTTCCGCATCGCACAGAACCGTCAACAGAGTTCCCGGGCGATTTTTTTTCATCTGGATCGGCACAGCGAACGCGTCGAGCGCGCCTTCCTCGAACAGTCGGTCGAGCACGTAGCCAAAAACCTGGGGGTTCAGGTCGTCGAGGTTGGCCTCGAGAACAGTGATGGTCTCACGCACGGGTTTGGCGGCGGGCGCAGCTCGGCCGAGGGTCAAGCGCAGGACGTTGGGACATCCCGCGAGTTCCCGCGAGCCCGCGCCGTAACCGGTCTTCTCGACCGTCATCTCGGGAAATGATGCGAATCGAGCAGCCAACGTTTTGATGACGGCGGCTCCCGTGGGCGTGACCAGTTCCGCTTCCAGACCCGAGGAATACACCGGCGCGCCCTTCAACAATTCAACCGTTGCCGGCGCGGGCACGGGAAATGTGCCGTGCGCACATTGCACAGTCCCGCCGCCCACGTTCAGCGGCGAGCAGACGATTTCGTCGACGCCGAGCGCTTGTGCGCCGACAGCTGCGCCAACAACATCGACCAGGGCGTCGACGGCTCCGACTTCATGAAAATGAACCTTTTCGAGCGGAATGCCGTGGATCTTCGCTTCGGCGGCGCCGAGCGCTTCAAAAATCTCAATGGCAGACGCCTTGGCTTTTCCGCTGAGGTCAGCCTGGTCGATGATTTCGCGAACTTCGGCGAGCCCACGAGAGTGTTCATGATGGTCAGGGGCGGTTTCGACGGCAACGGAGTGTTCGTGCTCTTGGCCGTGAGAATGGCTGTGCCCGTGGCTATGCTGCGCGGACGAGGGTGTCCGCGTCTCGCTCTGTTTTGCCCAGTATTCCTCCCGCGGCATATCTTTCCCGTTCCCGACATAAACATCGACTTTTGTGGCAGAGATGTTGCCGCGTAGGACGCGAGAGACTTGCAAGTGCGCACCGACTCGCAATCCCGCGACGGTTTCTTCAAGCAGGCGAGGCGCAACTCCGGCATCGACCAGGGCGCCGAGAAACATGTCGCCGCTGATCCCGGAAAAACATTCAAAGTACGCGATGCGCATGGGTGCGGTCGTCAGTCGTAAGTCGTCGGTCGTCGGCGAGCTTGTTGTGCCCGAGGAGCATCCGAGGGACGATTCGCGACTGAGTTTTCATCATAGGGAACGCCTCCGACTGGCGTCAAACCTGCGCCGCCCCAATGCTCTGCTAGAATCACTGGTTCTTTACCGCGCTATGTTTGAGGGGAATGCTTGTATCGGCACCTGGAAAAGCGGCTGACGGCGCGACTACGGAGGTATTTCGAGTCGCAATACCCCGGCGTAGCTCTCCCCGAAGTTGTCGTCGAACAGCCACCGAAGGTCGAACTGGGGGATTTCGCGATTCCGATGTTCCCCTTCGCGAAGCCGCTGCGTTCCGCACCCATGAAGATTGCGGAGTTGATCCGCGGCGGAATCGGACCGATCGAGGGCATCGCGGGAACGCAGGTGGCTCCTCCGGGATATTTGAACGTAAAAATCGATCGGGCGTGGCTGGCTGCAGCGCTGGCGGCTGGCGCCAAGCTGCCGGATGCTGTTCCGCACGGCAAGATTCTGGTGGAGCACTCGAGCATCAATCCCAACAAGGCTGCGCATATTGGCCATCTGCGCAACGCCATTCTCGGCGACACCTTCGTACGTTTGTTGCGCGAGGCGGGCAGGGAAGTCGATGTGCAGAATTACATCGACAATACCGGTGCACAGGTTGCCGACGTGGTGGTGGGGTTCGTTCATCTGGAGAAAAAATCGAAAGCGGAGATCGCGGAACTGGCAGCCAAACCACGCTTCGATTATTACTGCTGGGATCTCTACGCGCGCGTATCGCAATGGTACGCCGGGGACAACGAGAATCTGCAAGCGCGATCGGCGGTGCTGCACGCGATCGAGGAGGGAGGGAACGAAACTGCGGCGATTGGCGACCTGATCTCGACGGCCGTGCTGCGGCGGCACTTGGAAACAATGGACCGCCTCGACATTGAATACGACTTCCTGCCGCGCGAGAGCGAAATCCTGCATCTGCATTTCTGGGATGCAGCATTCACGGAGCTGAAAGAATCCGGAGTCCTGACGTTCGAGACCGAAGGCAAGAATCAGGGCTGCTGGGTGATGCGCCGTGCGGGGACTGCAAAGTCTTCAACCCCAGAGCGGGCTGAAGATACAGAGGAAAAGCTCTCGCAGGAAGATCAGAAAGTGATCGTCCGCTCCAACGGGACCGTCGGATACGTCGGCAAAGACATCGCTTATCACATGTGGAAGTTCGGTTTGCTGGGCCGCGATTTCGGATATCTATGTTTTTATCGTTATCCCAACGAGCATGAGTGCTGGATTTCCACCACTGATGGTGAAAAAAATCATCCTCATTTCGGAGATGTCTCCGAAATCTACAACGTCATTGACGCACGTCAGTCCGAAGCGCAGAGCACAGTCATCGAGGCTTTGCGCGAACTTGGGCACGATGAGGCCGCCGATCACTACACCCACTTTTCTTACGAGATGGTGGCGCTGACACCGCGCTGCGCCGCCGAACTCGGATACGAGCTGAGCCAAGAAGAAAAGGCGCGTTCTTATATCGAGGTCAGCGGGCGCAAAGGATTTGGAGTGAAAGCTGACGATCTGATCGATCGTCTGATTTCCTCAGCCCAGACGGAGGTCGATTCGCGCCATCCTGAAATCGCCGACGACGAACGGTTGCGCATCGCCACACAAATCGCCATCGGTGCTTTGCGCTATTTCATGCTCAAATACACGAAGCAGTCGGTGATCGCTTTTGACTTCAAAGATGCCTTGAGCTTCGAAGGCGAAACCGGGCCCTACGCGCAATACGCAGTGGTGCGGGCCAACAGCATTTTTCGCAAGGCGGGATTGGATCCAGAGGCGCACGGCCGCGGGATCGCTGGTGATCTGGCAAGCAACGAAAAATTGTTGACGGAATGCGATGAGATCTGGGAACTTTGGCTGGCTTGTTCGAAGACTTCGTACGTGATCGAGCAGTGCATCTCGACCGCCGAGCCGGCATATCTGGCGAAGCATGTATTTCAGCTGGCGCAACTTTTTAATACCTTTTACCACCACTATCCAATCCTCAGCGAGTCTGATGAGAATCGGAAAAAGTTCTTGCTGGCCACGGTTTCGGTGGTGCGCCGGGAGTTGATTCGCGCTCTCGCGGTCATGGGTATTTCTGTGCCGCCGGTCATGTAAAATGCCCCAGATTCACCCCGAGCGGCGGTGCTGGGCTGCTGGACTCCTGTGCGCATGGCGGGCAACACATCGGCACCCATCCCACGACCTTTCTGGCCGCGGATTATTCTTGGACTGCTGGCCATCGTCGTGCTGCTTGCAGTGTGTGGGGTTGTATACCAAAACATCGGTGAGGCTCGCGACCGACGATTCAATCCCATGCCGGGGCAACGCGTCCAAGTCACAGCAGACGGGTCGTCCTTGCACATGCACATATACTGCAGCGGGCAAGGAAAGCCGACGGTCGTGCTCGATTCCGGCCTCGGCGATTCCTTCATCTCTTGGGAGAGGGTGCAACCACAGATTGCGAAGTTCACTCGGGTTTGCTCCTATGACCGCGCCGGGATCGGCTACAGTGCTCCGAGTCCGCGGCCGCGGACGAGCCGGGTCATTGCTGAGGAACTGCACTCGCTTCTTGCGGCTGCCCGAATTTCTCCGCCTTATGTTCTCGTCGGACATTCCATGGGCGGCTACGACGTTCGGGTGTTTGCCGGCCGATATCGAGATGAAGTTGCGGGGGTGGTCTTGGCTGACGCTTCTCATCCTGATCAGGAAAAACGCCTTCCCATTGAGTTACGCGGAATGCAAGCGAGCTGGCTGCGAGAGGCCGAGTTTCTTGCGTTTGCTATGCCGTTTGGCATCCCACGGCTACTTGGGCTATGCGACGAGAATCCAGTGGCTCGTGCGGTCGAGTGCAATTTCCACACGGCGTGGGAAGGTGTGAAAGAGATGAAAGCGTTTCGCGAGAGCGCAACTGAGGTCGCCGCTTCCGGTTCGCTGGGCGATGTGCCGCTCGTTGTGCTTTCGCACGATCCCGATAAGCCCTCCGCCGAACTTCCCGCCGATCTAGTCAAGCCCACGAATGATGCGTGGGAAAAGATGCAGGAAGAAATGGCGCATCTTTCCACGCGCGGCACGCAAGCGATTGTCAAAGGCAGCGCGCACTATATTCAGATGGACCGACCCGATGCGGTCATCGATGCCGTTCGCGCAGTAGTGAATCAGGCACAACAGCAAGGCGCCGGGTCCGTGACTACTCCGTGAGCCGTCGCTGGTACAAAAAGGGGGCCCGGGACGGTCCGGGGCCCCATGACAAAACCATTTATTTCCCACTCGCCGTGCCGTGGCGTCCGAGCCAGAACGCCAATTGCGGCTCCTGCTGAGACTTCAAATCCACACAGTTGCTGATGCTTTCAATGGACAGTTTGTATGTGCGCTCCGCACCGGGGACCTTGTGAGTGCTGAAAAACTCTGTCACTTGCTCTCTCATGGTCGGGGAACAGAACGCGCTGGTTGCGCTGACCACTTCCGCACTGGCAAAGGCCCCTCCGGCTTTCTCAACCTCAGGCCAGTGCTGACGGATGAAATCCCACGACAGTTGCTCGCCTGCGGGATTGGATAGTACTCCGGTGATCAGCCGAAGAGCATCTTGCGACCGGACTTCGGGAGAGATGGCAAAATTCAGAGTCCGTTCCAGCAACTTGGGATTGCCAAAGTGCGGGAGCGTCGAAAAATACA
>JASHRE010000561.1 GCA_030037515.1 Candidatus Sulfotelmatobacter sp. | reverse complement strand
GACAGTCCGCGTAATTTATCCGGCCCCAACTGCAGAATGTTCTCCCGGCGCTCGATGATGATAGGCCCGCGCCGGTCCTTATAAATCCCTCCTTCATTTTGGGATGCCTTTTCACCATCACTCGATTGCAATAAGGATGTTGCGGTGTCTACGAGCAATGTCGGAATTGGGGAAGGCGCTCTCCGCTCTGGCGTCCCGTCAGATTCAACCTGCACCAATAATTCGAGGTCGTGAACATCTTTGCATCTTTGGTATGTGATCTTCCTCTCCTCGAAGGAAAGCCGCGACCCCAGATTGAAGTACCTTCTCTTGGGTCGTCTTTCGTCGGAATCAACAGAATCATCCCATTCACCGCATGGCCACCCATCGGTTTCTTTGATGACCGCGACGTATTCACGGCCCATCTTGCTGAAATCGCTGCGGTTTGCTGTGACGAGAACGAACGGAACAAACTTCCGAGTCGAGGCTTCCTCCACAATTATCTTCGGCCGGTGCAGTGTTGGGCAGTGCAATGGACTCTGCGGTTCGATGCGCTTGTCTAGAAAGCAATCTGTGAGCGCCTTCACACTTCTATCAAGAAGAAACCTAAAGTGTGCCATGTAGCCGTGTAGTTCGAAGGGCAACAGGTGTAATCACAATGGAGCGCTGCGCGCTTTCTCCCTGCGGTGAATACAAGGGCGAAGATGTTACCGGGTCCCAACCTTGCTCTGTTCGTTTGGGCGGGACAGGTTTGATGTCGCTTCATCTTTTCCGTTTTCTCACCCCGAGAGTCTATAGGCGAAATGCAAGATTTCTGGGGTTGAATTACAACTCACCGACTGAAGTGGAAAAAGCCGGCGAGTCAAGCAGCGAAACGGACACTCGTGAGAGATTGCGCGGATAATACCACACAGGCCCAAACCGGCACGGCTCGTTTTTCCACAGCCAGCACAATGGCACTTTCTTCCACCAATCGCATGTCCTAAAATCGGTGTCGTGCGGTGGGCGTGCGAAGGAGAGTACATGACGGACCGACAAGACCGTCTGCATGAATTGTGTGTGCAAGTCAGAAACGAAAACGATCCCGAGCAACTCCATAACGGGATCACCGAAATCAACAATATCCTCGACTCGATTGTTTACGAAGTTGATTGGACTATGCGTTCAGTAAACCGCCGAGCCGAAAAGAAGCATTTCGTTGACCTTGGTGCCTGAATGGGTCTAGAAGCCGTGGGCGGTCATCGAAGCGACAGTTCACGCCAGAGGGCTTGAGGGACTTGAACACTCTCGGGCCCCTTTCACTTTAACTCGAAGACTTGCAATTAAAGTTGGTTGACGTTCCACCGCGGAAGACGGGGAATTCCTTCGTAGCAGGAGTCTTTGATGTGGTTTCTGGTCGTATGGGCCGCCGCCGTCGTCGCTGCCGGTTTTGCATTTGACGCCCGGGATAAATGCCAGGGCCCCAAGCGTTATTGATTCGTGAGTAGTTCCCCGCCTCTCACTCATCCGCAAGGCACTCCGGCCCCGAGTCCTGCAATCTCGAGAAGCATTTGTTTCGATGGCGGCTTGCTGTTGCTTCGTTGCTCCGCGGCGTTCTTGGATTCCCGACGTAGTCGATTAGATCGGCGGAATTCTCCGGTCCGATTGCCTGTTGCAGCCGTCATAACCTCCACAGAGCCGTGGCCCTAGGCGCTCTTGACGCCAGTGATAAACTCTTCGCCAACCAAACGACACGCAAACTCGCTCCTTTCTCCTGTAAGGCCCCGGATACGGCAATCTGGGGCTTTTTCGGTTTCTGACGCTCCTTGTCGCTTTCCATTCACGTCCTCGCAGCCTATCCGAGAGAGTCGTGAGTGTAGTGCCTAGCCCTATCTTCGACTCTCCGTTTGAAGACTGGGGTTTTTGTTGCCACGCGTGGCGGGCGGGTGTTGCGTCCCCATAGGCGTGGGGTGACCGCGCGGGGGTCGAAGTCCGAAGAAGAATGCTTTTCCCGCGCTCTCTGGCGCGAAATCGACCGCTTCGGCCTCGGCTGCGCTGAGCTGCGGGAGAAATCAAATCTTCAGGATCGGGGCAAGAATGCGCTCCTGCTAGTCTGCCGGCGTTACGCCGTTGCCCGGAGGGTTGCCAATAACCCGGCACAATCGAACCGATAACCATCTGAGCATCGCTTCACATGACCCACGCTCAATTTTTCGCTTTGCAGAATCAGTGACTTAGGAGAGCGTTGCACGCGAGTTGCACACAAGCAGGAGCTTGACGCGTTGAATGTCTGGCAATCGAGTAGGGATTCTCTGATTTTGACCGAAAATCGGGCGGGCAAGTGAAAAGCGCGAGCGTGGCGGAACTTGGCGCTCACGCTCTCTTATGGCGGAGTTGTAACGATATTCAATACCACGATGCAGACCAAGAGAATGTAAAGGCTCATCCATCCTTGGGGGTATGATGGGCCTTTGCATTCTTCCTCTCTTCAAGGCGTCTGAACTTGGCCGAAGTATCAACATAAGCCTCCCTTACCGGTGAGAGTGTTCCGGAGAAGCCTGCCTTAAGGGAAGAACTGCCGTTGTCTTGGAAGAAAATGGAGCGGTCAGGCAAGCTGTCAAAAATCCCGATTTCTACCTTGATCCGATAAGCGCTGTTCCTAAAGTGAATCATGTGTGTTGGCCATGGTCTGGGACGCAAAGTCGGGCATCTACGCTTGTCACGGACAAGAACCGATGGGCAACGCATCTAGAGGCAGGATGCGGCAATCTCCGGCTTCGCGAATTCCGTGTGGTCACCGGACAAGCATCGATTAAGCAGATTGCCCGCCAAAGCGCTCTTAGCCGCGTGACGTTGCATCGGCTAAAAAGTCAGTTTCCAGCGTATTCACTCGGGCAAAGCAACCAGGGTTTGTTGGACGGCGTAAACCCGATGCAGGGCGGTTCGATTTTCGATTCCCACGGTTTGTTTTCGCCCAGCTTATATCAAGCATCTTCGGAATCGGATGGGGCTCTCGGCCGCAATTATCGTTGGGCCATGTGGGGCAATTGTTCTCGAGATCGTTACCAAGTTTCAAAGTGGAGAAAATTGCGACAGCCATGCATTCCTGGCGTCAAACGCGGTGAAGACGGCGGATGCACCATCTGCGCAGAAAAAGAACTAAATATAGATTTGAGCAACCTGGTGATGCCATAGAAAAGACGCCACTCCTGCCCCTGCATTTCCGAGCGCCGTGATCCCGCATACGCAGTCACGCCGACAATAGTCCGCGAGGGCTCAGGCAGGATCTCGAGCATTGCCCTAATTTCATCTAGAGACCTCGCGAGTGTCTCGGCCATGCGGCGGACATTCAGGAAATGACGCCCGTTATAAAGTCACCGGCTGAGCTGGTCTTGAATAGGTATTGTCGTTCGGTCTTCTCGACGGTCGCTAAAGGGGAAGGCACTGTAATTGTGGGACAATGGTTGGCAACGACTAGAGTGACTCGAATAGCGCAATAGGCGCTGAAAGGTTCAGCTCACCGTCGAAGGGCGGCCGCTAGAGAGAATCCCGATGACAATGCTGATCAGTGACGGCGACGAGATTGCCGGTGTCCCGATTAGGCGGGTCCGCGATTGTTTACGCTTCTTTCTGGGTTGGCACCGGGATGCATTCGACTTGGGGATGCTACAGCAGCGGCTCGGAGTCGATGAGGAACTCGCACGTGCCGTCGCTCGAGCCTTGATAGCGCAGGAATATGTGACGCCTCTAGAAGGTGGTTCTTACGAGTTCACAGACAAGGGACTGGAACTGTCACAGGCATCAGCATCTGGCAAGATAAAACGCGCAACCGCTGAATCCGCGTTGGCTGGACTGCTGAAGCGCGCGGAAGAATACAATTCGGACGCGACGAAGATTCTCACGGTTGACGCCATTGCCGTGTTTGGGAGTTTCCTCACCGATAAACAGGAACTGGGAGACCTAGATATCGCGGTGAGATGGCGCGACCGCATTGCAGACGGCAACCGTTCGACAAGAGCGCTCGATTATGCGAGGCGATCTGGACGACAGTTTAGTAACTTCGTCGAGTTGCTAGCGTGGCCTGAGACGGAGCTATGTCAGATTTTGAAGGCGAGGAAGCGAACCATCAAAATTCAAGGTTGGCAGGCGTTCACTCAACTCGTGGCAAAGGACCGTGGGCGCGTCAATTACAAGATCGTGTTCGGTGATCCCGAACACGTGACGGCGGAAATCGCGCAAGCAGACGCAAGCAGTTGAAGCCAAGAATCGGTAGCCCTGTGTGGCAGAACGAAGCTCAATCGGATCGAACATCGGCATTCTAGAGTAATTCCCACGCCGACGTCTCAGATACTCGCGGTACATTTGAGTACCGAGTCATCCGCCCATTTAGGCATTTAGGCCGCTGTCAGACCGGGCTTTCAACGCGATGACTTGGAATGTCCGGTTCGCCCTCGATTCGCCTCGTGGTGTGGCGCTTATCGATTTCGGTTACAGCTTTTCCCTCTCGCGCAACTTGAGTGCAATCGAGCGGAAAGGCCTGTCAGGTATAATCCCCGCGACGAATGACGCTACCTTCTGGGAAAAAGCTGGGGCCATACGAAATCCAATCGTTCGTGGGTGCAGGTGGCATGGGAGAGGTTTATCGCGCCCGCGATTCACGTCTTAACCGCACCGTCGCCATCAAAGTGCTGCCGGCATCGTTCTCTGCAGATCGGGAACGCCTGCAACGCTTTGCCCAGGAAGCGCGAGCTGCGGCTGCGCTGAACCATCCCAATATTCTTTCTATCTTCGATATAGGAGAGGATCAGGGTTCGCCCTATGTCGTCTCCGAGTTGTTGGAAGGCGAGACCTTTCGCGAAAGGCTCAAGAACAGCCCGTTACCGGTCCGGCGCGTAATTGAATATTCAATCCAAGTCGCGAAGGGACTCGCAGCGGCGCACGAAAAGGGCATCGTGCATCGCGACTTGAAGCCGGAAAATCTTTTCCTGACCGACGACGGGCGAATAAAGATTCTCGACTTCGGGCTCGCCAAGCTCACTCTTCCCGAAACTTCTTCGGGCAGCGGAGATGCGCTGACCGTGCAGGTTGCGACTGAAACCGGCATTGTCATGGGTACGGCGGGATATATGTCTCCCGAGCAGGTTCGCGGTAAACCGGCCGATCCGCGCTCTGACATTTTTTCATTCGGCGCCATCATCTACGAAATGCTCTCGGGCAAGCGCGCTTTTCAGGGTGATTCGAGCGCCGACACGATGAGCGCAATTCTGAAAGAAGATCCGCCCGATCTGAGCGAAACGAATCGGAATATCTCGCCTGCGTTGGAACGGATTGTTCGTCACTGCCTAGAGAAAAGTCCGGCCGAAAGATTTCAGTCGGCACGTGATGTGGCCTTCAATCTGGAAGCTCTCACTGATGTGTCAACCTCGTCCCGCGGTGGACTGCGGGCTCTGCCCGAGGAAAGGAGGTCGCCTCGCTGGCTGATCCCGTTGCTTGTTGGGCTAGCGTTACTGGCGTCGTATGCCGGCC
>JASHRE010000560.1 GCA_030037515.1 Candidatus Sulfotelmatobacter sp. | reverse complement strand
CGGCCATGGGTGCTCCTGGGGCACGAAAGCGAATGGCGGCGTGGAACGCACACCAAGAGATTTGCCCCGCGACATCGAGCACCTTGGTCAACGCATTGACCGCACAGCCGTGAGTCCCTTCCCTTCCTGAATCGTGATGAATTGGTTTGGCTTCACATTCGAAACGGAATCTCTCCGCCCGCTCGGCCAACTGACTTCCACAATGAATGTCTTTCCAGGCGACGGCCTGCCGAGACCAAACGTGAGTGGCAATTCACTTTGCGATAAATAACTCGATCCGCTTTTTACCATGCCCGAAAGAGAGGCACCGCTGGCTGTCCTGACTGTGACCTTCGCGCCAATGCCGTCACGATTGGAGCGGGTTCCTACCGTTTTGATGCGAAGAAAATCGTTCTGATTTCCGTTGTCATTGCGCAGTAAGCGCGCGATTCCGTTGTTTGCCGTGATTACTAAGTCGAGGTCTCCATCATTGTCAAAATCGAGATAAGCCGCTCCTCGGCCGACGACCGGCCGGGGAAAGGCTGATCCGACCCTATTGGTCACTTCTTCGAAACGATCCTTGCCCAAGTTATGGAATAACTGTGGTGGCTCGGCGTATTTCACAGTCGGTTGCACCACGCTAATGTCGTCGGAGACGTGGCCATTGACGGCGACGATATCTGGCAGGCCATCGAGATCGTAGTCGAAGAAGAGAGCGCCAAACGTAAGTGATTTGGTCGTCATCTGGGCGATGCCGGATGCTGGGGCTTGATCGGTGAACAGACCTGATCCATCGTTGTGATAAAGGGCGATGCCCTCGTTTGTGAAATTGCCGACGACCAAGCCGGGCCGACCGGCGTTGTCGAAGTCGGCGGAGTCGGTGCCCATGCCCGCCCGCGCCGTGCCGGCTTCGCCATACGCCACTCCGGCAGCCACGGCAACATCGGTGAACGTCCCATTGTGGTTGTTGTGATAGAGCTTGTTGGGCTCCGTATCGTTCGAAACGAAAAGATCCATCCACCCATCGTTGTCGTAGTCGATAAGCGCAACGCCCAGAGACTTGCTAGTGGGATCGTACAGACCTGCTTTCTTCGTCACATTCTCGAAGGTTCCATCACCCCGGTTGTGAAAAAGAGTCGAACTTTCGCCAATGAACCTTTGCGGCGTGCAGTAGCACTTGTTCTTGTTGTCGAGCGAGCAATATTGATCCGTAGCGATGGACCACTGGACATAGTGGATCACGAAAAGATCGAGTTTGCCGTCATTGTCGTAATCAAACCACACGGCACTCGCGGAGAAGCCCGGATCCGCGACGCCGGCTTTAGCCGTAACGTCTGCGAACGTTCCATTTCCGAGATTATGAAAAAGGTGATTCGAACCAACCGTCGTGATGTAGATATCGTCGTAGCCGTCGTTGTCGAAGTCGCCGACCGTGCAACCCATGCCATACATTTCCATCGCGAGTCCAGCCTTGTGCGTGACATCAGTGAACGTTCCATTTCGATTGTTGTGATAAAGAGCGGGAAAGGACCTACCGGTCTTGTGTCCGGGCCAGTCCATCGAATTGACGAACAAAATGTCTGGCCAGCCGTCGTTGTCGTAATCGATGATACAAACTCCGCTTCCCATCGTCTCGGGCAAATATTTCTTCCCGAAAGCGCCAGTATTATGTTTGAAGTGAATGCCGGCCTGGGAGGTCACATCCATGAACTCGATGGGGCCGGAAGGGTGCGGTGCGGTCTTTTCCCGAGCGGGCGCGGGTGCAGACAGCTGAGCAACGCTCACCGGGCCGGGACGTTCCGCTTGCCGAGACAGCACCGGCGGCGAACTTACCGATGTTTGTTTACACGCCGCCAGCCCGAGTAGGCTGAGAAATAGAAAAGAGAGGCTGAATCGGGTTCCGATCATCGAAAGCTTGTTGCAGGTTTTCGAGAGCAATTACGGTCGAGTCACAATCTGCGCAGAACTGTCCCGGCGCGAATCCATCCAAATCTGAATTAACATCGCCGCAGGCCCGACCAGGAAGAGCGCGTAAAAGGGCGCGTAGACGACCAGGTTGAGACGCAAAATCATTTCCAGCACTGCGACCAGAAATACAACGATGCATTGTCCGCGCTTCGACCGCACCGTAGTCTTCGGATCCGTAATCATAAAGAAGATAAACAGCTGATACATGGGTCCGGTGATGGGCGCGACTTCGGACTGCCAGGGATTCCCTGTGATCCAGCTCCGAAGGAATGCGAAGGCGAGAAAAGATACGACGTAGATACCGGTGATGTGGAAGCGGTGCAGGCGCGCAATGATGACGGACCCTAACGCCCATATCACGAGCATCGGCCAGAGATAGTTTCCCCATTGAATGCTCAGGGAAGCGACGGTGTCAGCCGCGAGAAAGAGCATCACTGAGATTCCGAAATTCGAAGGATTCCAGATATGCTGGTTCTTGACGCGCAGCACATATTTCGACGTAATTGAAATCGCGCTGCACAGCGCGTACGGCCAAAACGCAGGTGAGCGCACCAGGATTCCGACGCTGATGCCGGTAATGTAAGCGCTGGCAGGATGAACCCACTTGCGAAAAAATATTCGTCCGAGCACGAGTTCCAGCACGATGCTCGTGATGATCGCCAGCAGCGTCTTCGGGTAGCTCTCGAGAATCCCGAACGACAAATGCCCGGCGAGAAGAATGCACGTGATGAACGCGGGCGCGATGTAACGGTTGTCGAGACTGAAGAGGGGCTTGCGCGGCGCCGCTGCCGGCGGAGACATTACTGGCGTCGTCATCTGGCTCATGCCGGTTCCTTGATCATGTGCAGTTGATCGACTGCGGGCTGGTCGATCGTCTGGATTTTCCCCGAGGGCCAGCGAATCACAACTTTCTCCATTTGCGGATTCTTGCCAAGCCCGAAGTGCAGGCGGCGATCGTTCTGCGAGGCGAAGCCTGTGCCTCCGGAAACTTCCTGCACTTGCTTCTGGCTGTTCCAGTAGAGTGTAACCTCTGCGCCGATAGCACTCCGGTTGCTCGTAGTACCCTCCAGTTGAAACTGGATCCACTCGTTCTCGGGCGCGACTGTGTTTTTGTAAACCAACAGCGGGCCTTTCTGGTTCGCAACCACAACATCCAACACGCCACGATTCCATAAATCAGCCAGAGCCACGGCTCGGCCATCATAAGTATCATTTACGCCTACAGCCTGAGCGACGTCGATAAACTTTCCCGCGCCGTCGTTCAACCAGACTTTCTTGTTCTGATAGCCCGACAAACTGCGTCCATCGAATGCCGGCCAGTTCTTGGCGTCGCCGATGATGGTGCTATTGCCGCCAGCGACTTTTGAAAAGTCGTACCAATAGCTGCGGTTGCGATCGAGCGAAATGTAGCCGTTCGCCAGATATAGGTCGAGGGTGCCGTCATTATTGAGGTCGCCAAACTGCGCGCCAAAACTCCAGCCTCCAAGCTCGACGCCAAAATCGCGCGCCAGATTTTCGAATTGCAATCCGTTGCCGGATGTTCCTTGCTTCGGCATCCACAAATTATTTCCCTGGATCAAGATTCCGTCTTCGGAAATGTTGGAAACATAAACCGCATACTGGCCGTTATTCAAGATGTCGCCGAAAGCGGCATTCATGCCGCTCTTGGGAGCAAAGCCGACGCCCGTCTGCTGCCCGACCTCGCGAAACCTGCCTCCATCATTGAAATACAGTTCAGAGACGCCATAGTCATTGGCAACAAACAAATCGGGGTGACCGGTCCCGCGCAAATCCGCAGCCGACGCCGCCAAAGCCCAACGATGACTGTCGATTCCCACCTTCGCGCTGACTTCTTCGAACTTTCCGTTGCCAAGATTATGAAAAAGGTATTTTCGTCCGCCGTTCTTGGCGTACTCGAAGCTGTCGGGCATGATACGAGTCGTATTTAAATGCCAGAGATCGATGTCTTCCGCGTAGTAGCCGCCGACGAAGAGATCGAGCAATCCGTCTCCGTCATAGTCAAACCATATGGCGGTATTGGCATTGATCCAGGGAGGCAAACCGGCTTGCTCAGTGACGCGCGTGAATCCGTGCCCGTTATCGTTATGAAAGAGTTCCGGTCGTCCCCACTTGATCAGAAACAAGTCTTCATACCCGTCGTTGTCGTAGTCGCCCCAGACGGCGCCAGTGGAAACGCCTGTGCCAGGCTGGTTCACATCGGCAATTCCCATCTGGGAGGCGACGTCCTTGAACGTGCCGTCATGCATGTTGCGATAAAGCGCGTTCCTGCTCCCGATGGCACTATTTGTAACGTAAATGTCAGGCCAGCCGTCGCGGTCAAAGTCAACGATCGATACCGAAGCTCCCATGGAAGCGACTTCGGGCATGATTGGGGCAAGCTTGGCATCGAGCTTCGGCGCCTGATGCAGGAAGTCGATGCCTGCCGCGTGCGAGACTTCGGTCAAATAAAATCCGTGACGGGCGATTGCCGTTTGCATATCGGCAACTACTCGATCGGAGGCACGCCGTGCGGCGTAACGCTTCATGGCCAGCGGTGTTAGCAGGAGCCCAATAAAGAAAACCGTTAAAAGAGCCCGCGCGAGTCGGCCTGCGCTCATTCGCTTGTCCCGCTCCGCAACGCGTTCTTAAAAACTTCCGGCGTGATGTAGCGCGTGTGATACGTGCGCCAGTCGTCTGGATGCTGGCGATAGACCCATTCGTCTTCCAATGCTTCCGGCCGTGTCGTGTACTCATTCTTGGCGTGATATGGCAGTGGCAGTACAGTTTTTGACCAGGTTGAATTGTAATCGCCATCTTTGATCCACCCATCGCCCTTGATTACAAAATCCCGAACCCAGCCTGCAGGCGGAGGTGCTTGTTCGGCGAAACGCAGCGAAAGTTCGTCTCCCGAGTTCACGATGACACAGCGATCATCGATTTTCTGCAAAAGCTCCCGTACATCACCGTAGCGCGTGTAGTAGCCGATCAGATCGCGCCAACGCTGCGTCGTTCCCTCGAGTTGGTTATAGTCTGGAACTTCAGGAGCACCCGCACCCACCGGCATGCGCATGACGGAATAGCCACGATAGTGCAGATCGGCCACCTCCGGATTGAGGGTCACTTCTTTCAACGGCGTACTGGGCGCACCTTGCGCCCAGTGGATTGCGTCCCAGTAGATTTCCAAATTAGTTCGGAGGCGAACACGCCGGGGTGTTCCGGGTCGAAAGATATTGGTCAGGTTGAACAGAACCGTCTTCTTGCGCCCAGCCGGAAAGCCGAGATTGTCTTGCGCGGTGACCCAGCCGCCGTGTCCGTCGGGCACCTGGACACTCAAGCCGTGAGCACGCCAACGGCTGCCTTGCGTGATGGCAACGTTTACCGAAGACTCCGTATCGTGAATCGAGCCCTGTGCGATCAGATAAAGAGGTCCGCTCCCGGAGGCGTCATCGCCAAGGTCAACTTCCAAGTAATGGTCGCGCGTAACCCCCTGAAACTGGCCGCGTCCGAAGCTGCTCACCGCTTTTCCATCGAGCGTGCGGACGAGCTCGGTCACATCCTGGCCGGTATCGTCCACGGCCCGCGCAATTTCGCGAGGTGTGTACACCGTTGTCAAGCCTAGCTTCAACGGAGGGATGACGAAGCGCTCATCAACAAAGATCTCCGTACCTGCGGGATGGTCGACGGTAGTCAGCACAATATAGTCGTAGTAATACACTTCCCATAATTCAGCGGTAATGCGAATGTCGTAATAACCGTCGTGCGGTACAAGTTGGTCCCGGCCGATCTTGTACCATTCGCCGGTCGCTGCAATTTGTGCTGAACC
>JASHRE010000559.1 GCA_030037515.1 Candidatus Sulfotelmatobacter sp. | reverse complement strand
TTGCCACGAGGATGCGAGCCGTGCCAAATGCGTACGCATCGCTCAAATTCGCAAACACATACTATCTCGCCAGCCGCTATCTACCAGCCATCATTTGGCCGCATGTCGCGGGCACGAAGGCGCTTGATTTCGGCCGTGGCACAGGCAGGTGATCATGCTTCCTGAAAAAGCTTGGCTTCGATGTGATTGGCGTGGATGTCTCGGAGGACATGCTACGGATCACACGCGCTGCCGATCCGTCCCGGCGACTAACCGCATCGTCCCCGACGACAGCCCGAGCGAATTTGGTATCGGATCCTTCGATCTCGTGCTTTCGGCGTTCACCTTCGACAACATTCCTGCGGCGACGAAGGTCAGAATCTTGAAGACCTCCGAGACTTGCGAACGCCAAAGGGGATGATTGTGAACCTGGTGTCATCGCCGAGATCTACCACGAAGGATTTCCCGTAGAACTCAGACGCCCGGAGCGGAGATGTGGTGCGTATCATCGTTACAAACCATCAGGACAGACGACCCACTCTACACCCGATTAGCCTTCTTTTTTGACAGGAGGAGAACACCTGTCCCGTGAGATGCTGCGCGTTCGCCCCGGAGCCGAGGTCTGTGTATTTTGTGGGGTTATCCACCCGATATTACATTGAATCCTGTATCCCAAAATTGCGAAAGCAACGATGAAAACTACACGCATTGTGTCATGAATCGAAGCAACAAAACCACTTAGCGTCGTGGCATCTGACATGCTGTTACCGCTGCATTCAGGCTGGAATATCGGGAGGGGAATATGGCCGACGATGTGCAGAAGGACTGGCGCGAACTTTGCGTTGCGGTGACAAATGAAACTGACTCCACCAGACTGACTTCGCTTGTTCAGGAATTGATTGAAGCGCTGGATAGGGGCGAACGAAGCTGGCGACCCCCGAGTCCCACTTCTGGCGCAGTCGTGGCGAATCGGCACGCAGCCTGAGTGCGACTTTCTTGAGGATCAATCGTGGCAGTGCAAGTCCCTCTATCGTTGGGACAGACCTAAGGGTATGCGCAAGCGGCTTTTTACCCCGACTCCACAGGCTATTCGACCTACCGACGAAGGCTGGCTTGACCTCGACCGTGCCGCCTCAGTCGAGGTCACTTCGGAAGAGAAAGATTACGGGATCGAATCTGCGCTGGTGTCAGGAGAAGGGGAAGGTTGGCGTGCAGCTAGTTCGGGAACTCAAACGATCCGGTTACGCTTCGATCAACCGCAAAAAATCAGATGCATCTCGCTTGTTTTCGAAGAAGCCGCGACAGCGCGTACCCAAGAGTTTGTGTTGCGATGGTCTGTTGATGGCGGACACTCGTTTCGCGAAATCGTGCGACAGCAGTGGAATTTCAGCCCACCCAACACCACACACGAGATCGAGGAATATCACGTTCAACTCCCAGACGTCACCGTTCTCGAATGGGTCATCGTGCCTGACATCAGTCGAGGAGCGGCTCGCGCCTCGCTCAAGAGTCTGCGCGTGTCTTGACCCGCGATCCGCTACTCTCGCAGTCACCTCATTTCATGCCCCCGTTTGACCGTTGCGGTGCCTATGCTGGATATTGGGATGGAATGGACGTTAAACGCATCATTGACGAGATTGGGCAGCTTCAGGAAATGTTCGAAGCGCCGGACATTAGGCCCAACGCATTTACAGCGCCGGCAGCGTCGGCGTGTGCCATTAAGTTCATGCGGTTGGCCGGTCCATGGCGGACCTCAATTCGCCGGAAAGCTCGGCGATCAATATGACAGATCCCTCATCTGCAAAGAAACACGCTGCCTCCTCAAGCGCAGGTCCGGTCCTGCCGGAGCCTTCATTCGGCGAGCGAGCACGCACTCTGCTCTATTTGGAGCGCGTCGGCAGTCTCTCGACGCATTCGTTGAAACAGCCAGGGTTTCCTTTCGGCTCAGTCATGCCCTACGGACTCGATGATCGCGGCCGTCCGATTTTCCTAATCAGCACCATGGCCATGCATACCCAAAACCTGCGAGCAGACACGCGCGCCTCATTATTGGTCACCCAAGCTGACTCCGGTGGCGATGTGCTCGGCGCTTCCCGAGTCACGCTGTTGGGAGACGTTATGCCGATAGCAGCGCCTGAACTAGCGGAGGCACGCAAGCTCTATCTCTCTCGCTACGAGAACAGTAGGTACTGGGTAGACTTTGAGGATTTCTCGTTTTACCGCATGAATGTGGTGGACGTTTATTACGTCGGCGGCTTCGGAGTAATGGGTTGGGTCAATGCAGCGGATTATAGCAGCGCGAAACCGGACCCCTTAGCCGACTCTGCTGTTGGAATCGTTCAACATATGAATACCGACCACAAACAAGCCCTTCTTCATCTGACCCGTGCCATTGCTGGAATCGAAGCGCTAGAGGTGGAGATGACATCGGTTGATCGCCTGGGCTTCCACGTACGGGCGAAAACTCAAGACGGGATGCGTGGCACCCGGATAGCGTTCTTGCGAGAGGTCCGAGACCCAGCCGAGGCTCGGACAGTCATTATCGAAATGCTTGAGCAGGCGCGACGAACGCGAGCCTACTCAAGATAGAATCAATTCAGCCAGTGCATGGATTTCGCGTTGTTTACAGACGCTTTGAAATTTGGGAAACAGCGTCGCGTCGTATCGGCTGACACAACCTGATAAGTCGGACGCACGGCACGGTATTCCTCAACTTGATAGCTATCGTGTGAGACTGCGCGTTTTTTGACCGTGCCGTCCGCGCTTACATTACCCAGTCGCACCTTAAGGCTTACATCGTCATCAACACGGTTCTCCATCACCAGTGCACTAGCCGCCTCTTTGGGAGGCTGAGCAAGCACATTTGAGGCACCCTGATTGCGGACGGTGAGCAAGCTGGAAAGCGGGGAGCCGCTAGGGTTCGGCCAGGAGCGGAGGAAAGAGACACTGGATGAGTTTTTCGAGAAGCAGCTGAGTGCCTTCCAGCGGAGTGCGATCCGAGCCGCCTGTGTGGACATGTGGAGCCATTCCGGCAAAGCATCGAACAGTGGGCCGGCAACTGTCGCATCGTTTACGACAAGTTTCACATCATGCAGCATGCTGCTTCCGCGGTGGATGAAGTGCAGCGAGCGGAATTCTTCCGCAAAGGCGGTGCCGCGCGGGAAATCGTGAAGGGGAAACGCTGGTTGCTGCTGTCGCGTTGGGTACACCTGAATACGGACAAGAAACGGCAACTCAATGAACTGTTCGCGCTGAACCGACGAGTCATGAAGGCTTATCTGCTGAAGGAAAGCTTGGACCGACTGTGGAACTATACCTATGAAGGTGCTATG
>JASHRE010000558.1 GCA_030037515.1 Candidatus Sulfotelmatobacter sp. | reverse complement strand
GGAGTCGCTCGAAGTCGGCCGCATCGTTCCGATCTACGAATCCGCAGGTCAGGGAACGCTCACACCCCGCTGGTTTCGTCGTGTCATCCGCACCGCGCTCGACAATCTGCCCCCCGATTTGCCCGAGCCAATTCCTGCCATGGTCCGCAGGCGTATGGGACTGCTCTCGCCGCGCGCCGCCTTGGGCAACGTGCATTGGCCCGAACCGGGCGAGAGCCTGCAACAGTTGCAGGAATCGCGCACGCCCGCACACATCCGCTTGATCTTCGACGAATTGTTTTTCGTCGAGCTCGGGTTGGAACTGAAACGCAAGCAGCAGAGGGCGCAAACCGGAATCGCATTTCGGCTCGATGACCGGGCGCGCGCCGCCATCAAGAAAATCCTGCCCTTTCATCCCACCGCGGCGCAGAAAAAGGTTCTGAAAGAAATCGCCGGCGATATGGGCAAGCCTTATCCCATGCGCCGCTTGCTGCAGGGGGATGTGGGCTCGGGGAAGACCATCGTCAGTTTCGAAGCCGCAATCGTCGCCATCGAAAACGGTTATCAGGTCGCGCTCATGGCGCCAACCGAAATTCTTGCGCAGCAGCACTACTTTTCAGCACGGCGAATCCTCGAAAATGCCGGCTACCGCATCGTTCTGCTGACAGGCTCTCTGGAGAGCGATCGTAAGAAGGAAATCCGCCGTCACATTGCCCAAGGCAACGCTCAGCTTGTCATCGGCACGCACGCTCTGCTCGAAGAGAGAGTCGAGTTCGCGAAACTCGGACTCGTGATCGTCGATGAGCAGCATCGCTTTGGCGTGATGCAGCGCTTGAAGCTGATGAAAAAATCGGGCGAAGCCGATGCGCATGGAGGGACGGCCGCCTTCGAGAGCCTGCCCCGAGCCCGGTCGAGGAGGGCGGCCGGGCAAAGCTCGCCTGAGCCTCCTGAGCCCGACGTTCTCGTCATGACCGCGACTCCGATTCCGCGCACTCTCGCGCTTACGCTCTATGGCGATCTCGACCTCAGCGTGCTCGACGAGCTTCCCCCCGGACGCACACCGATTGTCACAAGATCCGGCCCCGACTCCGACGCCGGCAAAGTGTGGCAATTCGTTCGCAGGCAGATCGCCGCCGGACATCAGGCGTACGTCGTCTATCCCGTCATTTCTGAGAACGAAGAAAGCGAGTTGAAGGCCGCCGTCAAAATGTACCGCGAGTTGAGCGGCCACATTTTTGCCGATTTCAACGTCGGCCTGCTGCATGGCCGTCTTGACGCCAATTTGAAAGAACAGGTCATGCGCATGTTTCAGACGGGCGAGCTGCAAATTCTGGTGTCGACCACGGTCATCGAGGTCGGCGTGGATGTGCCCAACGCGACCGTCATGGTGATCGAGCATGCGGAGCGTTTCGGCTTGGCGCAGCTTCATCAGCTCCGCGGACGCATCGGACGCGGCGCGGCGAAGTCCTATTGCATTCTCATGACCGGCGGCAAAGTCACCGAAGACGGCCAGCGGCGGCTCGATGCCATGGTCCGCACAAACGACGGCTTTCGGATCGCTGAACTCGATCTCGAATTGCGCGGCCCGGGAGAATTTTTCGGAACGCGGCAGGCCGGCGTGCCCGATTTCCGCGTCGCCAACATCATTCGCGATGCGCAACTGCTCGAAGCCGCACGGCGCGCAGCCGCCTCGGTGCTGGCCGGGCCCAACCCAGAAATTTCCTCGGAAGAGATCAGCCGTGCGCTCGTGCAAATGCACGCCCGCTGGCAGCACACCTACGGGCTGGTGGAAGTGGGGTAAAGAGCAAAATCCGATTTCAGGTTTTTGCGGAACTCAACCCGGCAACCAACATGGTTTTTCAACGCATCCCAGGGGGCCTGAATATGAGAGACTTGCAGGAAAAGGCGGAGAGTTTTGCCGCTCTTCATCAAAGGGAAGGTGCCTTCGTCATTCCCAACCCTTGGGATGTCGGTTCTGCCCGCCTTCTCTACCGCCTTGGATTTGAAGCCTTAGCCACGACCAGCATGGGCTATGCCTTCTCTTGCGGACGGCTCGATGGCAGCATGGATCGCCTGCAAACCATGGCCCACGCTTCGGAGATTGCGTCGGCCACTGATCTGCCTGTCAGTGCGGATCTCGAGAAGGGCTTCGGCGACGCGCCGGAAGTTGTCGCGGAGACGATTCGCATGGCGGCGACTGCGGGCGTGGCTGGTGGGTCGATTGAAGATGCCACCGGTCGAGCCGACGATCCCATCTACGAGATTGGTCTTGCCAGGGAGAGAATCCGCGCCGCGGTCGAGGCCGCCCGCGCTCTGCCGTTCCCATTCACTCTGACCGCGCGAGCGGAAAATTATCTGCACGGTCGCCCCGACATAAAGGACACGATCAAACGGCTGCAGGCCTATCAAGACGCGGGAGCGGACGTCCTCTACGCTCCCGGTCTAGCCTCAAAAGAGGATATTGCCGCCGTGATCGGTTCTGTCGATCGTCCCGTGAATGCGCTGATGGGCCTGCGCGGTGTGCAGCTCAGCGTGGCGGAATTGGCAGCATTGGGCGTGAAACGGATCAGCGTGGGCAGCGCGCTCTACCGCACCGCGCTGGGCGCCTTTCTGCGCGCTGCTCGCGAAATGCGAGAGCCTGGCACATTCACCTTCGCGGCCGGCGCGGCGTCGCCGAAAGAAATCGGCGGCATGCTGCAAAGTTAGTCGTGAACTGGTAAGACCCCGGACGCAACTCTCACGCCAAAATTCGCGCCGCATCTTTCGCATGATACGTCAGAATGATGCTTGCGCCCGCCCTCCGGATCGAAAGCAACGACTCCATCATCACGCGATCGCGGTCGATCCAATTATTTCGCGCCGCGGCTTCGATCATCGCGTATTCGCCCGAAACCTGATAGGCGGCGAGCGGCAGGTCAAATCGCTGACGCGCCGCGGCGATCACGTCGAGATACGGCATTGCCGGCTTCACCATGATCATGTCGGCGCCTTCTTCAATATCGAGTTCGATCTCTCGCATGGCCTCGCGGATATTCGCGCTGTCCATCTGATAGGAACGCCGGTCGCCGAACCGCGGCGTGGAGTCGGCCGCTTCCCGGAAGGGTCCGTAAAATCCGGACGCGAACTTCGCCGCGTAGGAAAGAATCGGCGTGTTGATCAATCCGGCTTGGTCGAGCGCGCACCGGATGGCCGCCACGCGTCCATCCATCATGTCCGAGGGCGCGATGATGTCGATCCCCGCTTTCGCCAGCGAAACCGAGGTGCGAGCCAGTAGCTCGAGCGATGCGTCGTTTACGATTTCGTATTCGAAGCGACCGGCCTGCGCAACCCGGGTCGGTGTTGCCGCCGCAATCGCTTTTGCTTTCTCCCTGCGGCCCTTTACCGCAACCACACGGACCGCGTTCAACGCGCCGCGCGCAGCCGCACCTAACGATTGCGGCGCGGTTTTCACAATCCCACAGTGTCCGTGCGCCATGTATTCGCAAAGGCAAACATCGCCCATCACGATCAGGCCGGGCACTTCTCGTTTCAGCGCCCGCGCCGCCTGCTGCACGATTCCGTCATCCGCCCAGGCGCCCGTCGCGACCTCATCCTT
>JASHRE010000557.1 GCA_030037515.1 Candidatus Sulfotelmatobacter sp. | reverse complement strand
TCTATCGGGCCAGGCGTTGCGCGGATCCAGAATTTGCGGGGGAACCCCACGACAAAACTTTGGAATGGCAAAGCCGAAGGTCCGCTCGATTTCAAACTCTTCCCGGATCAGTTCCCCTTCCACGGCGCAATCGACCATGGCGCGCGTTGAGGGAATCTCCATGCGCTTGCCCACTCCGCAGGGACCGCCCTGCCATCCAGTATTGACCAGCCAGCATTGCGCGCTGTGCTGGCGCAGCCGCCGGCCCAGCATCTCGGCATAAGTTTTCGGCCGAAGCGGCAAAAACGGTGAACCAAAGCAGGTAGAAAACGTTGCGGTCGGCTCTCTCAATCCGGCTTCGGTTCCGGCAACTTTCGCGGTGTAGCCAGAGAGAAAGTGATACATGGCCTGTTCGGGCGTGAGCCGAGAAATTGGCGGCAAAACACCGAACGCATCGGCGGTCAGAAAGACGACGTTTTTGGGATGTCCCCCAATGCCGGGAATCACGGCGTTTTCGATGAATTCCACCGGGTACGCAGCCCGTGTGTTTTCGGTTTTGCTGTCGTCGTTGTAATCGGGAACCCGCGTCTGCGGATCGAGCCTCACATTTTCGAGAACGCAGCCGAAGCGGAGCGCACTCCAGATCTGCGGTTCGTTTTCCTTCGACAGCTTGATGCATTTGGCGTAGCATCCGCCTTCGAAATTGAAGATGCCTTCCCCGCTCCAGCCATGCTCGTCATCGCCGATCAGGTGGCGCGAAGGATCGGCCGAGAGCGTAGTTTTCCCGGTTCCTGACAATCCGAAAAACAGAGCAGTCACGCCGTCATGGCCGACATTGGCGGAACAATGCATGGGAAAGACGTTGCGCAGCGGAAGCAGAAAGTTCATCACGCTGAAGATGGATTTTTTCATCTCGCCGGCATACGAAGTTCCACCAATCAGGACGGTGCGCCGTGTGAAATTGAGCAAGATGAAGACTTCTGAATTGGTGCCGTCGCGCCGCGGGTCGGCTCTGAATTCGGGCGCGGCAATCACGGTGAATTCCGGGTGGTGATGGCGCAATTCCTGCGCCGTGGGACGAATAAAAAGTTGCCGCACAAAAAGATTGTGCCAGGCATACTCGGTGACCATGCGAACCGGCAGGCGATAGGTGGGGTCGGCACCGCAGAAAAGGTCCTGAACGAACAGATGCCGTCCGCGCAGGTGCTCGACCACACGTTCATAGAGATGGTCAAAGCGGTCGGCATCAAACGGCTCATTGACGGCTCCCCAGGCGATGGAGCGTTCCGTGGTCTCATCGCGCACGATGAACTTGTCTTTTGGCGAGCGGCCAGTCCGGTTGGTGTAAGCGGCGAGGGCACCGTTGTCCGCGAGCTCGGCCTCATCGCGCCGAACAGCGTGCTCGACCAAGACCGCCGGGGAGAGATTGAAGTGCGTTCTGCCCTCGCTCAACAACCCGGCTGCGTCGCTGATGTGCACCGTTGTCGCCATACGATCTCCTCAGGAAACGGCAAAAAGAAGGGCAGAAAGAAGCCCCCTATTCTGCCTCAGAAGACCTTCTTTTGCCCAGAAACAGAATCCCACGCTGAGATGCCGGGCGTCCAGTTTTCGGATGGCTGGGATCTTTGGGGCAGGATTCGGTAGGGACAGGGTGTTGTGCCTTTTGGTCATCGGTTGTTGTTTATTGGTTGCCGGTTTGCAAAATCGTTGATCCGGCTAACCACTCGCGATGGCAAAGGGTTGGCCGGGAATCGCCCAATGTGCGGTGGGCACTACTCCGATGTCTTGTAATCGCAGGCGGTGCGGCAGGGTTCGCAATACATCAGACCATCGGCGCAAATGCGCACATCAAGGACTGCCTGGCACAAGCAACAGTACTTTTCGCATTCGCAGCTTTCTTCGGTCTTCTCGCACTGCGCGCAGCGATATCGGGCCGGACCAGTTCCGCTACTCATAGGGCAAATGTAATGCTCTGCAGCTGTTTGCTAAAGTCACCGAGGTAACACCGGAAGCTCCGATCCAGGACCTCTGATCCCTGATCTCCGGTCCCCGACCTATATAATTTCCAGCAATGACGTTCCTGCAACTGTTGGACGGCGTAGAGGTTCTCTCCGAGAATGGAGATCCGCCTGTCGGCGGTCTAGAATACGATTCTCGTCGCGCGCAACGCGGCACAGTATTCGTCGCCATGCGCGGGGAAAGTTCTGATGGCAACCGCTTCATCGATCAAGCGATTCAGGCCGGAGCGGTTGCGATCGTAACCGATTCTGCTGCAGAGATTCCGCGCGGGGCCGTGGCCTGGGCCGTGGTGAGCGATGGCCGGCGCGCCTTGGCTCGCATGAGCGCGAATTTCTACAAGCGGCCGGCGGAACGAATTGCGATTACCGGCATCACCGGAACCAACGGAAAGAGCACGACCGCGTTTCTGATTGAGTCGATCTTTTCGGCCGCCCAGCGCAAGAGCGCATTGATCGGAACGATTGAATATCGCGTTGCCGGTAGGGTTTATCCCGCGCCGCACACCACACCGGAAGCGCTCGAACTGGCGCGACTTCTGAACGAGGCCCTGGGAAACGGTGCGTCTGAGGCCGTGATGGAGGTTTCCTCGCACGCTTTGGCGCAGCAGCGCGTCTTCGGAATTCCTTTTGACGTTGCCGTATTTACCAATCTCACGCGCGATCATCTCGATTATCACAAAACCATGGACGAATATTTCGCGGCGAAACGCGCTCTGTTTGAAGGAATCGGAACCGATCCCCCGCGCGTTGCCGTGACGAACCTCGACGATGAGTATGGGGCAAAGCTGGTTCCGCTCAGCCGCAAGCGCAGTTCGCTGGTCCTCACCTACGGCTGGCAGCGCGGCGATTTTCATTGTGAGAAGTGCGACATCACGCCCCGCGGCACGCGGCTCGACCTGATTACTCCAAACGAAAAAATATCCGTCTTTTCGCCGCTGATCGGGCGGGTGAACGTGTACAACATTCTTGCTGCCGCAGCGGGTGGATATGCGCGCAAGTGCGACTGGAGGGCGATTGTCCGCGGAATCGAATCGTTGACTCACGTGCCGGGACGATTCGAGCGCGTCGACTGCGGCCAGCCGTTCACCGTCGTCGTCGATTACGCGCATACGGACGACGCTCTGCGCAATCTCACGTCGCTGGCTCGCGAATTCGTCAGGCGCGGGGCGGGACACGCCAGAGTGATTACGCTGTTTGGATGCGGGGGCGATCGCGACCGCGCCAAGCGTCCCATGATGGGCGAGGCGGCCGGCCGCGGCAGCGACTTTGTGGTGCTCACTTGCGACAATCCGCGCGGCGAAGATCCCCTCGCCATCATCAATGATGCCGTTGTCGGACTGCAGAAAACGGGTACGAAGTACACGGTGGAACCGGATCGGCGAAAAGCGATCTCCCTAGCGATGGGTCAAGCTCGGCCCGGCGATATCGTGCTGCTGGCAGGCAAGGGACACGAAAAAGTGCAGGTCACGCGCAACGGATCGCTGCCCTTCGACGACGTGGAAGTTGCACGAGCCGAGCTGCGAGCGGCGGGATATGAGTGCCAATCACCCATCGCATGGGAACCGGGCCGGGCCACGGGGACTCAGGGATGAAACTGGCGCTCGCGAAAATTGCCGAATTCATTTCCGCTGCCGGAGGATTTCCCCCCGAAGCAATCGCGCAAGGTTATTCGATCGATTCGCGCACGATACGTCCCGGCGAACTGTTTTTTGCGGTTAAGGGCGATCGCCTGGACGGCCACGACTTCGCCGTCGCTGCGCTTGAAAAAGCCGCCGCCGCAGCGGTCGTGCGCCGCGATCAGCTGCATCGGTTCTGTTCGGAAGCCGGTCTGCTTGCCGTCGACGACACTCTCGTTGCTCTGCAAACTCTCGCCACAGCAGTGCGCAAACTCTGGGACAAGCCGCTGGTCGGCGTTACCGGATCGGCAGGCAAGACAACCACCAAAGAAGCCATCGCGCATGTGCTCGCCACCCGCTTCCGCGTGCTCAAATCGGAGGGCAATTTCAACAACCATTTCGGATTGCCTTTGATGTTGCTGCGGCTCGAACCGGAGCACGACATCGCCGTGATCGAGATGGGCATGTCCCACGCCGGCGAGATTCGCGCGCTGGGCAAAATCGCTCAGCCGGAAACCGGCGTGGTCACCAATGTCGCTCCCGTGCACCTGGAATTTTTTGATTCGGTGGCCAGCATCGCGCGCGCGAAATATGAACTGATCGAATCGCTGCCGGCGAACGGAGCCGCCGTCCTCAATGCCGAAGATGAATATGTTTCCCAATTCGGGCGCGGATTTCCCGGCAAAGTGATTCTCTACGGCATGCGAGACTCTGTCGATGTTCGTGCCGAAAACGTTGAATCCCGCGGCGCTGCCGGATCTGCTTTTGATGTCGTTACCCACTACGGACGGACGCGCGCTGTGCTGCCGCTGGTGGGTCGGCACAACATCCTCAACGCGGTGGCCGCCGTGGCGGTTGGACTGGCTCATGGTCTGAATCTGGACGAGGCGTCTACGGCACTGACAACTCTGGCTCCAGCCGACAAGCGCGGCCAGGTGCTCCAGTTCGGCAACATCACGGTCGTGAACGATTGCTACAATTCCAATCCGCAGGCCTTGCGGGCCATGGTCGAAGCTTTGGCCGCGATGAACGCCAAGCGCCGGATCGTGGTTGCGGGAGAGATGCTCGAACTCGGGCCTGCAGGCGAAGATCTGCATCGCTCAGCCGGGGAAGAGATTGCCAGTCAAAAAATTGATTTTCTGCTGGGGGTTCGCGGTCTGGCCCAGGCCATGGTGACTGCCGCGAAGCAGGGTGGGACGCAGGCGGAATTTGTGGAAACTCCCCAGCAGGCTGGCGAATGGCTGGCACGCGAAACCCGCGAAGGCGATGTCGTGCTGCTGAAGGCCTCGCGGGGCGTAACGCTCGAAAACGCGCTCGAAATCTGGAAGTCGCGGAATGGTAGTGGCTAGTCGCTAACTGCCAGTCGCTACCTGACAGAACTCAATATTTGCTGAACACCGACTGCTGAATGCTGAGTGCTGCAGGCACGGAGGCTCATTGCTCTATTGGCTGTTGTTCCTCAAGCTCCAACACTATGTCGCGCCCTTCCGCATTTTCCGCTACGTCACGTTCCGCACCGCGTTCGCCAGTCTCACAGCGCTTTTCACAGCGTTGATCGTCGGCCCCGTTGTGATCGGGCGCCTGCGTGACTTTCAGATCGGACAATACATTCGAGAAGAAGGTCCGAAGGCGCATCAGAAAAAAGCCGGCACGCCCACGATGGGCGGATTGTTGATCGTGATCGCCATCGTGATTCCTACGCTGCTTTGGGCGGATCTCAGCAATCGTTTTATCTGGATCGCGGTCTTCTCGGTGTGCGCCTACGCCGCGATCGGATTCACCGATGACTACACCAAGGTGACCCACCGCCGCAACCTGGGCCTGACGGCCCGTGCCAAACTGGCTCTCCAGATTGCCACCGGTATCGTCATCGCTTCCATGCTGATCGCCATGCAGGCGTACGGCATGTATTCCACGCGATTGATCGTCCCCTTCTTCAAACAGTTTCACCCGGACCTTGTGGTGGAGACGCTGGAGCACTCTCCGCACCTGTGGTTTGCTGCCTTCTTGCCGTTTATAGCGTTTGTGGCGCTGGTCATCACCTTCTCGAGCAACGCCGTGAATTTGACCGACGGCCTCGACGGTCTCGCGATCGGTTGCACGGTCATCGCCGCGGGCGCGCTCACCGTTCTCACCTACGTGAGCGGCCACGCAACCTTCGCGACTTATCTCGAATTGCAACGCATGCCGCAGGTGGCCGAGTTGACCGTTTTCTGCGGAGCCATGGTCGGATCGGCGATCGGATTTTTGTGGTACAACGCACACCCGGCGGAAGTTTTCATGGGTGATGTTGGCTCGCTTGCCCTGGGTGGGGCGATCGGCACCGTAGCCGTGATCATCAAGCAGGAATTGTTATTGCCGTTCATCGGCGGCGTGTTCGTGATCGAAGCGCTTTCGGTCATGCTGCAGGTTGCCTCGTACAAGCTGCGCAAGAAACGCATTTTCAAAATGGCGCCGATTCATCATCATTTCGAACTGCTGGGCTGGTCGGAATCAAAGATCATTGTGCGTTTCTGGATCGCGTCGCTGGTGTTCGCGCTGTTCGCTTTGACGACGCTGAAATTAAGGTGATCCTTCACCGGGGAGAGACACAGTGTCACAGAGGAGGGACGGGGAAAGGTTTTTCCCCGTGTCTCTGCGCCTCTGTGGTGAAATGATCTGGCAATGGAACTGAACGGAAAACACGTTCTGGTGGTCGGGCTGGGCAAATCGGGCGTAGCCTCGGCTCTTTTTTTGAAAGCGCACGGCGCGCGAGTGACGGTTTCCGACACGAAGAGCGGCGACGAACTGCGCAACGAGATACCAATCCTGCTCGATCATGGCATTACGGTCGAAACCGGTGGCCACGGCGAGCGTACATTCCGCGGTCAGGATCTGATCGTAGTCAGCCCGGGCGTTCCCGTGGATGCCGCTCCGCTGGCGCAAGCGCGTGGCCTCGGCGAGAACGTCATTGGGGAGATCGAGCTAGCCGCGCGGTTTCTGCCCGGGCCAATCGTTGCAATCACGGGCTCGAACGGCAAGACTACCACGACGAGTCTGGCTGGCGAGATCCTCACGGCTGGAGGATTGCCAACGCTGGTTGGCGGCAATATCGGCACTCCGGCCATCTTGCTGGCGGAGCGTGCGAAGTCTGAGACCGTCATTGTGCTCGAAGTCTCCAGCTTCCAACTGGAGACAATTGAGACTTTCCGGCCGAAAGTCGCGGTGGTGCTCAATATCACTCCAGATCACCTGGATCGCCATCGCACATTCGAGGTTTACGCCAATGCCAAGGCGCGTGTCTTCGAGAATCAAGGGACAGAAGATTTTGCCGTCCTCAATGCAGATGACCCGACCTGCGCAACCATGGCGTCGCGGACCCGTGCCCAAGTGGTCTGGTTCAGCCGTCACAAGGAAGTGGAGCGGGGAGCATGGGTGCGCGGCGGCAATATCGTGTTCCGCGACGGAAGTGGCCAGCGCGAAATCCTGCAGGTATCTGAGGTTCCGCTCAAGGGCGCGCACAATCTCGAAAACGTTCTGGCGGCTGTCTGCGCCGGCGTGCTGATGGGGTGTCCTCCTGGGAAAATTCGCGACGCGGTTGGCAACTTTCGCGCGGTTGAACATCGCCTGGAATTCGTTGCCAGCATCGACGGCGTTGATTACTACAACGATTCCAAAGCCACGAACGTCGATGCGACCATCAAGGCACTGGAGTCCTTTCCAGCCAACATCCATTTGATACTCGGCGGAAAAGACAAGGGCAGCGACTACACCGTGCTCAATGATTTGCTGCGCCAGCGCGTGAACCGCGTCTATACGATCGGAGCCGCCGCAGGCAAGATCGAATCTCAGATTGTTTCTGCGAAAGACGGTGGCCCAGAACTCGTCCACTCTCAGACTCTGGAGACTGCGATTCGCAACGCCCATGCAGCCGCGAAGGCCGGCGACGTTGTGCTGCTCGCTCCCGCCTGCGCCAGCTTCGATCAGTTCAAGAGCTACGAGCACCGCGGGCAAGTTTTCAAGGATGTGGTGCGGGCCCTGGCAGCCCAAGCAGAAAAATCGAGGCCCTAGGGCTTCCTGTCACTGCCGGCTTTGCATCTTTAGTCCTTCACAACGCGCTTGGAGCAGACGCAATGAAAGGGACCCTCGGGTTCCCGTTTGTGAGTGTTTCCTTCTTTCTGGCAGCCAGCTCGGCGCAGATCCAAACCCTCTACCCTCCCACGACCGCGTCAGCGTCTTGGCATTGCCGGGACGCAGCCCACGGAGAGCTGTTCCCCGGCAGAAAGTTCCTGCTTCGGAAGCCTTCGCCGCCGCTCCGCGCGCAACCAGGACCGGACACGATGGGGAAACAGACATCGATTTGTTCAAAGACTTTCCCGGCAGGCACCACCGGGGCCGGGGCGGAACTGATCCATGGTCCGCCCCGCGTAAGCGATTCGATCCTGATTTAGGACGCAGCCGGGGGCCTTGCGCCGGGTCGTAGATCCCGGTCCCTACGCAGCCGAAGCCATCACTCTGACGATGAAGGCAACGTCTACCTGCTTGGCGAAAGGAACGATAAAGATGCTGACCATCCGCCATCTGCTCTCGCGGTCAGCCACGACCCCACTGGCAGTTTGTACTTAACGGAATACGCCCGACCCGATGTGCCTGATGCGGGGGCGTACCCTCCGGATTGTGTCGAGATGCACAGGCCGGTTCCTTGGTTCGATCTCACGACAAAAGAATTCAAGCCCATCGTTTGTTGGGAGATCGATGTGCCCCTCGCCTTTGTCGGCGCAAAGGAGAACCCGCTGCTGACCCTGACGGATGGGCATCACGGATGGGCATCAAGGACTCGAATTTCGGCGCCACGATTTGTTCTGAAGAGCATTTCGTGGGAGTCGCCGAACCAAGACAAGCAACAATCTTCGCTGAACTGGCGGCAATCCTATTCGCGCTCCGTGGTGAAATAAGGGTCCCATGGCGAAGCGCGTCAGTGTCGATCGCTGGTTGTTTATCGTCACCATGCTGCTGGTGTTCGTCGGGCTGGTGATGGTTTTTTCCGCGTCGGCGGTGATGGCCCGCGAGCGTTTCGGATCGGAATACGCGTTCCTGTCGAAGCAGTTGCTCTGGGCGGTCGCCGGACTCGCAGCCATGGTCATCACCATGCGCCTCGACTATCGCCGCTACAAGCATCCGGCGCTCGTGTTCTCGCTGATGGGATTGACGACCCTTTTGCTAATTTCTGTTTTCTTTCTCGACCGCTCGCATAACACGCATCGCTGGATTCATGCCGGAGGATTCTCCTTCCAGCCCTCTGAACTGGCAAAGCCGGTCTTGATTTTGTTTCTCGCCTATTTTCTCGAAGGTCGCGCCAAAACGATCGACGATGTGCGCAAAACCCTCCTACCCGCGGCGGCGCCGGTGTTGGTATTTCTGGGCCTGATCGTTCTCCAACCCGATCTCGGTACGGCGATCGCTTGCGCCGGAATCGCCGCCTGCATTCTCTACGTCGCGGGCATGCGAATGCGCTACTTCGGCTACGCTTTCGCGGCCGCGCTGCTTCCGCTCTACTTCCTCATTTTTCATGTCAGCTTCCGCCGCGACCGCATCCTGGCATTCATCAATCCTTACGCGGACCGCCAACGCGCCGGGTTCCACATTATTCAATCGCTGATCGCCGTCGGCACCGGCGGAGTCACGGGGCTGGGCCTGATGGAAGGCAAGCAGAAACTCTTCTATCTTCCCGAGCCGCACACCGATTTCATTTTCGCCGTCACGGCGGAAGAACTCGGGCTGCTTGGCGCGCTGTTTGTCGTGATGCTATTCGCGATCATTCTATGGCGCGGCATGCGTGTTTCCTGGCGCACCGGCGAACCGTTCGGCCGTTATCTCGCGGTGGGAATCACCACCATGGTCGTGCTGCAGGCGTTCATCAACATGAGCGTGGTGTTGGGGATGATGCCGACCAAGGGCATTCCTCTGCCGCTGGTTTCCTACGGAGGTTCCTCACTTTTCGTGACGCTGGCCTGCGTCGGTGTGTTGCTGAATATCACCAAGCAGGCAGAGTGAGGTGGGCCGACGATTCGCCACTCATGCGAGCTGTTCCGCGCGCCTGAGATGTTGCCGAATCCAATCCAAAATTTTGCGGAAGCGGAATTCCTGAGGGGCGACAGATCCCTCGATGAACCGGTGTCCTTCCTCAGCTCCGACGTGCAGACAGAAGCCGTTGCGTCGTAAGAAGACGCCGGCCGCGGTGAAAGCGATTCGTTCATCGCCATCAACAAAGCCGTGGTTCAGGCCGAGCGACTCCATGAGCGCTGCGGCTTCTTCCTCTGCCGATTCGTAGTATCCGGTCTGCGGACCGAATACCGCCGCTGCGACAGCTCCCGCATCGCGCACCCGGTGCGGCCCGCCAAAGAGCTCGATCAGGCGGTGTTGCATCTAGTAGACCTCAGCCGCGGTCGGGTACTCGCGCATTTACTTGGCTAACCGCTCAAGCGGTTCACGATTGCGGGCCACCGATTGCTCGAAGGCTTTCACATTGCAGGAAAGGGCTGAAAAGAAAGTAGGTTATATTCACTCCATGCGAGCAATCCTGGCGGGCGGAGGTACCGGTGGGCACGTCATTCCAGCGCTCGCCATCGCCGACGAACTCAAGCACGGCTATGGGGCAAACTGCCTGTTCATAGGTACAGCCCGGGGGATCGAAAACCGGTTGGTGCCTGCCGCGGGATATCCGCTGCAGCTGGTCCGAGTGGGCGCTCTGAAAAACGTCAGCCTGGTGATACGCGCCAAAACCGCCCTCGATCTGCCGCGCGCGGTCTGGGGCGCTGGCCGGATGCTGAACGAGTTCGCGCCCGACGTTGTCATTGGAGTGGGTGGATACGCGTCCGGTCCGGCCATGCTCGCAGCCGTCATGAAGCACATTCCCACGCTTGCATTTGAGCCCAACGTCGTGCCGGGATTCGCCAATCGCGTGGTCGCAAAACTCGTATCGGCCGCGGCGGTTCACTTTGAAGAGACCGCACGGTATTTTCGGCATGCGAAAGTGACCGGTGTTCCGGTGCGTCATGCATTTTTCGAGATTCCACCCAAACGCGGCGGCACTCCCACCCTTCTCGTCTTCGGGGGAAGCCAGGGAGCCCACGCCATCAACCAGGCCATGGTCCGCTGCCTGCACGTCCTCGAGCGAGAAGCGCCTGGGATTCACATCGTCCATCAGACTGGCGAGCGTGACTATAATGACGTTTTGTCGGCGTATCAGAAGCTCGAGAATGTCTGCCGAGTTCCGGGCCTGACGTTCGAGATATTCAAGTTCATCGAAGACATGCCTGCGGCATTCGCGCGTGCCGATCTGGTGGTTTGCCGCTCGGGAGCGAGCACGGTCGCAGAAATGGCGGCGGCGGGGAAGCCGGCGATTTTCGTTCCCTTTCCCCGCGCCGCCGATGACCATCAGCGCATTAACGCCGAAGCGCTGGCACGCCACGGGGCCGCTGTTGCCGTGGAAGAATCGAAGCTCGGAGGCGTCTGGCTGGCGGAAACGATCGCAGCCCTGCTACAGGATTCGCGCCGGCTGAAAATGATGAGGGAAGCGGCGCGAGCACTGGCGCATCCGAACGCAGCGCGTGACATCGCGGAGATGGCGGCAGGGCTCGCGGGTGTTAACTTCCAGATCACGGATCAAGGCGGATGAACGTGGATGCAAAACTTTCGACTGCCAGTGACGGTTGTGATTCCGAGCCGTTGGCAGGCCCGGGGTCGGCGAGAGAGAGTCGAGGGAACTGCTTTTCGAACCGATCCGTGTCGATCGGCCTGAGTCCGTGGCGAAGAAGCTGATTCCATGTTTGCCAAAATACAGCGCATTCATTTCGTGGGCATCGGCGGCATTGGCATGAGCGGCATCGCCGAAGTGCTGCTCAATCTCGGCTAC
>JASHRE010000556.1 GCA_030037515.1 Candidatus Sulfotelmatobacter sp. | reverse complement strand
CTGGCGCTCGATCAGTTCTTCACCATGCGTCCGTTGCTTGATTGGGCGCGCTATCGCACGCCAATTGAGAACCTATACTTGTGCGGCAGCGGAACGCATCCCGGCGCAGGGTTGACGGGAGGTTCGGGAGTCAACGCGGCAAGAGAGATTGTGAAGGAGTTGAAACGATAGCAGGTTTTGCCTCACTGCGGTCTGTGCTTTGGATTGCGACCCCCGCCCGTAGCGATGCTTGCACGCTGCTTCAGGTGCGACAAATTCGACGTTCCCGGAACAGGTCGCGTCATGCCCGTCTGCCGTCAAGCGAGCGAACTCGCACCTCTTGATAGAGATGATTGGTTCTGCAAGCAGGCCGCGGCCAACTGGGCGGCGCTCGGTTGGGCTGAGCCCAGTCACCTTTCCCCTGCTGTCGACCGACATCGATATGGGCACCACTACCCTTAGCAAGCAACCACGCGAGACTCCATGGGGCCGTTTCCTTTCCGCTACCGGTAGAGTGACCGTTCAATCCTCTGGTCTGGAGCCTTTGCCTGCTGCGCAGACGGTGGCGTTTTGACGCGAACCCGGTAATGCCCCCTCCTAAAGTCAAAGCCTCCGCCCCCGGCGCAAAAACTGCGACCAGGGGCGCACCCACAGCACACCCGTCCATGTACTTCCGCGCATGAAAACTTGCTGAAATTCTCCGCACCGGAGGTAACTTGCACCGGAAGTAACCTTCGGTTTTACTTGAGCGTTAGTACGAAATCATTTCAGTTGATTCACGTGCGGGGGAGTGCTTGGCCGAGGATCTTCGGTTTGAGCTGGCCATTCTTGCGACTGTGCAAGGCTTCTACCAGAAGCTCATGGGAGAAGCTTTGGGCGGGCCTGTGCCCGTGCCGAACGGTCTGGACGAAGATGCGCTGCGGCACTCCGAGAGCGAACTCCCTAACACGTTGTCGCGCATGTATCGCTGGCTGCATCTGCTCGACATGGCCATCACACCCGCAATGCTGCGGCAGGCGCTGACTCCCGATACCGATTCCGAAGTGGCCGAGGCGCTGCTGCGCTATTTCGTGCGGCGGCGCGAAGCGACTGACGTCAATCGCGATAAGACCGATTTGATTGCGACCTTTCTCTACCGGCATCCGCGCGTGCCCGGGCAATGGGAGCAGAGCGGGTACGGACTCGACGGAGCGCTGCCGCTTTCGCCATTCGAGATCGCGCTGATCGAGATTCTCGCCGACACCGATGTTCCGTCGCTGCCGGAAGAGCACGTACAGTTGCTGCGGCGATTCGATCCGCTGCGCGAGGAAGTGGCACGGTTCCGCGACTTCAATGCGCTGATCGATTCCGGCATTGTCGGACGCGTGCGCGAGCTGAAGCAGTGGCTGGATTCGTCGTTTTACCATCCCGGCGTTCTGGCCACGGTGGCGGCCTACAATTTCACCTTCGGCAAGAAATTTGACGAACTGTTTGCCAAGGCACTGAGCGAGATCAAGCAATTCGGGCAGGCGCTGGAGGAAATGGGCGGAACGATCCTGACCACGGTCGATGGCGTGGAAGTCACGGTCGAACACGTGGCGGCGATCGAGCAGAATCAAATGCTGCGTGCCGATTATGGCAGCACGCTCGAGAAATTCCGGCGAGTGTCGAAGCTAAAAAAAGAACTGGATCGCCGGCCGCCCATCCGCCGGCCGCTGATGACGCCGGCTTCCGGGCCCGCGCGCGCAGGAGCGGGAACGGGAGCGGCGGCGCCGAAAGCGGCGAAGCTTGCGGCGGCCAAAGCTCCGGCCGCCGCCCCGGCTGTGTTTCAGCCGCCGGCCGTCACCGCACAGCAGATTTCGGTGGAAGAAGCGAAATTGCGGCGCGTCGAAGAATCGATTCGCGTGTTCGTGCGCGTGGCTGATCCCAAGTATAGGCAGGTGGTGCCGATGCGATTCTTCAACTTGACGCTAACTCCGGCGGAAGCCGACGCCTATAGCGCGGCCTACCTGGACGAGAAGAGCCTGCGCGCGGACGTGGCGCGAATGTTGATTCGCTTGGTCTCGACCGCGGCGCGAATCAGCACCGAACTGGAAGAATTGAAACGCAGTCAAAAGATGTCGTCGGTGTGGAAGTTGCACGCCGATTCCGTGGTTGTGTTGCTCGACATGGCGAGCACAGCGACTGAGGAAGCGGGAAGCGTGGGCAACCTGGCGGCGCAGGGCGGAGCGGGAGTCGCCGGTCGGGCGATTCACGAGTCGGTTGAGCGGCTGCGTGGACGATCGGACATCGCCGTAAAGACGCTGGCGAACGTGAGCTAGCAACTTTCCCCCCCCTCTTTCCCAATCGTTATTCCTCACCGACGCTCGCTCGGCGTACCCGGTGGACCCCTTGACTGCGCTCCCGGCAGGTCGCTGCAGGCCCCGAAGGGCCCGTTTTCCACAGTTGCATTCGACGAAAACCTCGTTGGCTGGGGCGACGGTCCGGATACGAAGCACAGGGCCTCAAAGTCAAAATCCCCGCCCTGTACACTGAGGGCGACAAGGATGGGGCAACCTCGAGATTTCAAAGTCCCCGCCCTGCCTGGAAAAACGCGAGGCAAGGACGGGGCCCCCATGACTTGACTTAGTTGATGTCGAACTGCTCCTGGTGCAAGGCGGGATCGCTTTTGACGATGATGGTGCGCTTGGTGAGCTCTTCGAGTTCGTTCAGCAGGCGTCCGTTGTTCGACTTCAGTTCCTTCGCAACTTCCGGATGCACACGCAGCATGACATCTTCATGTTCGAGGTGCTTGGCGATCTTGCGCATCTCGACGTAAATCTCGTTGCAGATCGTCACGACGGACTTTACATACCCGGTGGCCTGGCAATACGGACAGGGCGCGCCGATCGTGCGCTCGAGTGATTGTTTGACCCGTTTGCGCGTGATCGCGACGAGTCCGAAATCGTTGAACTGCAGCGTCTTTGACGGCGCGCGGTCGTGGCGCAGTTCTTCGTCGAGCGCCTGCATGACGCGCTGACGGTTGCGTCGCTCGTCCATGTCGATGAAATCGATGATGATGATGCCGCCAAGATCGCGCAGGCGAATTTGGCGCACGATTTCTTTGATCGCGTCGACGTTCGTTTTGACGATCGTGTCTTCGAGGCGCTGCGTCTTGCCCACATACTTGCCGGTGTTGATGTCGATCGCCACCAACGCTTCGGTCTGGTTGATGACGATGTATCCTCCGCTCTTGAGCCAGACTTTCGACTTGAGCGCCTTGTTCATCTCTTCGGTCAGGCCGAACTGGTCGAATAGCGGCGTCTCTTTGGTGTAGAGTTTGACGCGCTTGACCAGCGCGGGCTGGAATCGGTTGAAGAAGCGCAGCACACGCTCGTATTCCGGCTCGCTGTCGACCCAGATGACGTTGAAGTCCGAAGTGACGAGGTCGCGCAGCACACGCTCGACCACGTTGAGATCATGATAGATCAGGGCGGGCGGCTTAGAGTTTTCGGCCCGCGTGCGGATGTCATTCCAAAGATTTTTGAGGAAGCGGATATCGGCGCGGAGTTCTTCTTCGCTCGCGTTCTGCGCGGCCGTGCGGACGATGAATCCGCCGTGTCCGTTTTCGCGCTCGCTCTGGATGATGCGCTTCAGGCGCTGGCGTTCTTCTTCGGACGAAATTTTACGCGAGACTCCGGTGTGGTTGACGGTCGGCATGTAGACCAGGAAGCGTCCGGGAAGCGCGATGTGGCTGGTGATGCGGGCGCCTTTTTTGCCGATCGGCTCTTTGGCGATCTGAACCAGAATTTCCTGGCCTTCTTTCAAGAGATCACTGATCAGAGGAACCGGTTGAGATTCGCGTCGGCGGAAGCGGCGCGGAGCACCGCGACGTCCACGTTGCGAGCGGCGCTCCCAGGCCGGACGCGGGGCCCGCTGAGTGTATCCGGCGGTGGAAGACGGGCCGCGAACTTCGACGCGAGCCTCCACGGTGCCATTGCCGCGAGCTTCGGCTTCGAGCATGGCTTCGGCCTCGGCTTGAGCTTCTTCGAGTTCGAGTTCTTCGCTGTCATCGTCGGCTTCGACGGAAGCGACTTCGGCGTGAACTCCGGATTCGGGCTGCGCGCCTGGGCGCAACAGGGCTCCGGAATCCGCGAGCGAGTTGGCGTGAATTTCGGAGACGACTTCGCGGGCTTCGGTCAGAGGACCACCGGCGGCCTGCGTCTCTTCTTCGAATTCGTCGTAGCCTTCGTCGGAGGAGCACTCGTAG
>JASHRE010000555.1 GCA_030037515.1 Candidatus Sulfotelmatobacter sp. | reverse complement strand
GCGCGACGGTCAAATCGTGAACCCCGAAGATGACCCGCAGTGGGTGGTGAGGTGAACGTTTGCGTCTTGCCCCATTCGCGAACTGGCAGGGCTTTGCCATTCCCAGCCCAGCCAGAAATCCAGGTTGTTGCCGCTACCCAGATCCCTCACTTCGTTCGGGATGACAAGAACAGCAAAGTGGCTGGCCAAGAACTGAGGAGGCTTCCGCGATGTTATTCTTGAGCTACTGCTTAGAGTGTGCGGCTTTCTAAATCCGGCCAATCGTCATTCAATTCCATGAGCCCCAATTCAGAACCCCTCGAAGACGAACCCAGCGCTGAAAACTCCGAATCATTCGGCGAGATTCTGTCGCAGTTTCAGAAAAGTCATTCCCACAAAACCGGAGTCGGAAAGCAACTGCAAGGCACCGTAGTTTCTGTGACACCTGAGGCCGTGTACTTCGATGTCGGCTACAAGTCGGAAGGTATCCTTCCGCTCACCGAGCTGCAAGGCCAGACGCTCAAGCCGGGCGACAAACTGCCGGTCAGCATTAAGGGCCGCGACGCGGATGGCTATTATGAGCTTTCGCGCTTCAAAGCCGAGCGTCCGGCCGATTGGTCTGCTCTGGAAAGAGCATTCTCAGAGAAATCCGCCGTGTTGGGCACCGTGACGGCGGTGGTAAAGGGCGGATTCAGTGTCGATGTCGGTGTCCGCGCCTTTATGCCGGCTTCGCGAAGCGGCGTGAGCGATTCAGCCCAGGTGGAGAGCTTCGTCGGCCAGGAAATTCGCTGCCGCATCATCAAACTCGACGTGGCCGACGAAGACGTAGTCGTTGATCGACGAGCGATTGTCGAGGAAGAAGAACTGGCAACGCGAAATCGGCGATACTCAGAGCTGCAAGAGGGCGACACGCTGAGTGGCGTGGTGCGCAGCCTGACCGATTACGGTGCATTCATCGATATCGGCGGCGTCGATGCCCTGTTGCATGTCGGCGATATTTCCTGGCGCCACGTTGGGAAGCCGTCGGACGCCCTTTCGGTGGGACAGCAGATCGAAGTCAAGGTTCTGAAAATATCGCAGGAAGGCGAAAAACGGCGCATTTCGGTCGGCCTGAAACAGCTTCAACCGCATCCCTGGGACGCGGTCGCGCGCAAGTACAAGATCGGAGATCGCGTGCGCGGCACGGTCTCTCGTCTCGCGGATTTTGGGGCATTCGTCGAAATCGAGCCAGGCGTCGAAGGATTGATCCATGTTTCGGAGATGTCTTGGGCGAAAAGCAAAGTGAGAAAGGCAAGCGACGTCGTCAAACCGGGCGAGGTGGTCGAGGCCATCATTCTCGGCTTGAACCCAGCCGAGCGCCGCATGTCGCTGGGACTCAAACAGGCGCTGGGAGATCCTTGGGCTGATGCGGCAGAGAAATTCAAAATCGGTTCCGCCGTGGAAGGACCGGTGACGAGCCTGACAAAGTTTGGCGCATTTGTTCAAATCGTTGAAGGACTGGAAGGCATGATCCACCTCAGCGACATCAGCGCCGCAAAAAGAATCAATCGGCCCGCCGACGTGCTCCGGCCCGGGCAAATGGTTCGAGCTCAGATCCTCGCGGTCGATCGGGAGAAGCGTCAGATCCGTCTCGGAATGAAACAACTCTTACCCACCGGACTCGATGAATACGTGGCCGAGCACAAGGATGGCGATATCGTGACCGGCCGCTTAGTGGACGATGCCGGGAACGTCGAACTCGGCGATGGGATTTACGCGACGTGCCGACTCGCTAGGGTGGCTCCCGCAGCCAACGAAATACACGCACCATCGACAACAGATCTTTCAGCACTCACTTCCATGCTGCAGGCGCGATGGAAAGGCGCTTCGTCGACTCCGGCGAAACCAGAAGCGATTCGTGCAGGGCAGGTGTGCAGCTTTCGCATTGTGAAGTTGGATCGCACCGCAAAGACCATCGAATTGGAATTGGCCTAAGCCGGGCGCATATCCAGAGCGACGGTTTGCCGGTGCGCCACCGCCGAATCGGTTCGCCAATCGCCGCGATCAAAAGTAGGCCAATCACCACAACCGTGGCATCCTTCAATGTTTGAAACGTCCCGCTCTCAGGCAAAAAGCACCGGCCGAGTGTGGCTTGGATGTGATCTCCTCACAGATGTTTGTCGTGAACTCGGTCGAAACTTGGGCACACGACAGTTGTGATCCGGAGGACAATCTCTACGGAACTTCCTCTAAAGCGAACCGCGACGATTCGTGCGCGAATCCGCCTATGCCTCACAATGTTGCAACCACAACAGCTTCCTGATCATCCAGAATTCATGCATTGCCTGGAGGATTTGCGCTGCATCGAACAAATAGCGTGAAGAAAATGTGCCAGATTCGTCGAATCGATCAAGGGGCGTTCCTCGAAAGTGCTCGCCGACGATCTGCTTCGATTCCCCAGACCTGATTCGAGTGTAGGAGGAATCTTTCTATGGGCTTGATCTCCGATTCGATGGCACGGCACGTGCCTGTGCGAGCGACTCGGGAATCGCTGGCGCAGGTTTTTGCCGATTATCCCAAGCCTGACTTCCGAGTTTGCCTTTGGGATGGCACAAGCTGGAGCGGGAGCGAAACCCCTCGATTCACGCTGCTAGTGAAGCATCCAAATGCGCTGCGCCAGATGTTTGATTCGCCCAACGAGTTGACCTTAGGTGAGTGCTACATCCATGACGAACTGGATGTCGAGGGCGACATTGAAGGGGCCATTGAAATGGCCGACTACCTGCTCGCGCAGGATCGCCACAGTCTTCCAGCGGGTCTGTGGCTGGCGAATATTGTCGGGAGAATTCCGCTCCGACGCGCAGAATCTAATCGGCAGAAGGTCGACGCTAATTCGGACACAGTCCACTCCCGGGAACGAGACCGCCGGGCGATCAGCCATCACTATGATCTGCCTCCTGAGTTTTTCGCTCTTTGGCTTGACCGGCGCAGAGTCTATTCCTGCGCCTACTTTCAAACCAAAGAATCCGATCTCGATACCGCTCAATTCCATAAGCTGGACTATCTCTGCCGAAAGCTGTGCCTTCGTCCCGGCGAGCGTCTCCTTGACATCGGCTGTGGATGGGGTGGGATGCTCACTCATGCCGCGTCCCATTACGGTGTAGAAGCTCTCGGGATTACTCTGAGTGTTCGACAAGCGGAGGTCGCGAGACAGTGCATCCGGGAACTGGGCCTCAACGATCGCTGCCGGGTCGAGGTTTGTGACTATCGCGACCTTGAGCAGGAGCAGCAGTTCGACAAAATCAGCAGCATCGGAATGTTCGAACACGTTGGTGAGGCGCATTTGCCGGAATATTTCTCGCGAGTGTGGCGATTGCTGCGGACCGGAGGGATTTTTGTCAACACCGGCATTGCTACTTCGGCCACCTATCAACGCCGCGGTCCTTCGTTTATCGACCGCTACGTCTTTCCCGACGGAGAACTTGTACCGATCAGCACCGCCCTGCGCGCGGCGGAAATGTGCAACTTCGAGGTCCGCGACGTGGAAAGCCTGCGCGAGCACTACGCCCTGACCTTGCGCCATTGGGTTCGTCGCTTAGAGGTTCATGCGGGGGAAGCTGAGCGTTTGACCAGCCAGATGACCTATAGAATCTGGCGGCTCTACATGGCGGCTTCGGCACATGCATTCTCTACCGGGCGCGTGAACCTTTATCACACTTTGCTCATCAAGCCTCTGCGCGGGGCAAGCAGCACGCCACTGACTCGCGCCGACTGGTATCGCAGCGGGAGCGCCGAAGACATCAAGCCGGCGTTGTAAGCCGAGCCTGACCCGAATAGCGTCTCAACCCGATAGCGTCTGCAAGGGTCGCGCGAACACACGACCAACGTCGTCGAGAAACATCGCCGCTCGCGCGCCATCCACGACTCGATGATCGCAGCAAAGGGTCAGCGTCACCGTCGGGCGAACGGCCGGTTTGCCGTCCACTGCAACAACGCGATCGACAATCGCACCGAGCGCTAGGATCCCGGCTTGCGCCCGGATGATCGCGTTGAATTGATCGACTTTGTACATTCCAAGCTTGCTGACGGTGAATGTCGCTTGGGCGACGTCGGCAGAACGAAGCCTGCCAGTTTCTGCGCGTTCGCTGGACTCAACACGCAGCTTTGCGATTTCGGCAAAGCTCGCGAGGTGCGCATTTGGGATCACCGCATCCATTATGCCGTTATCGACTGCGATCGCGAAGCCCATGTTCACCCGATCGTGCAAGCGCATGCGTTCCACTCCAGCCGGCATTCAGCTGCGGATGCTTGACTAAAACGCGCGAAACCAACGCAACGAGGAGATGGGTGTGAGTGACGCGAACCCCGAGTGTGCGCTCAATTTCCGAAGCGACGTCCGAGCGATAATCATTCGATGGCCTCGCACTGGCTGTTGCGCGGCCGTTGGGATGGGCGAAGTTTTCGCAGAGTGCGCCGCCGACTCAGTCTTCGCGTGCGAGCCCGCGCCAGCCGTGGGTGCTGGACAGCTTGTTGCTCCGTCCGCTGGTGGCAGTTCGCCGGGCACGACGATCCAGGCGATGGCTTGACCGACTGGGATCTCGGCACCCTCGAACGCATGGATTCCCGCAAGGACTCCGTCGGCCGGAGCTCCGGCTTCGATCACGGCCTTGTCCGTCTCGATTTCGAGCAGCGGATCACACCTTAGAAACGCGGTCTCCTTCCTGCTTCCGCCAAGACAGAAGCTTGCCGGTTCCCTGCGCCATTTCGAGAGCGGGCATAACAACTCTGAAGGGCATAGTTGTGAAGACAGAACAGCTCGGTGCTTCACAGCGAGGCACGAGGCACAGAGAAAAGCAAACCCCGAAGGACGTCCAGCGTGCTGCTATCCATCTGGCGGGATCTAATTTTAGATGGTTAAGGCATTTTCAAAGTACTGCTCACCGCCTGTCTCCGTGCCTCCGTGGGGAAAATCGTGGTCATCTTTGCGACACTTCCACCCGCTCCGTTTTTGCGCTGCTCTCGATCCTTTCGAGCACGCGTTCGCTGGGCGCTGCTTCGCTATCCCGTGTCGTCGGCAGAGGACCATTCACGGTGAAGTAATGCGCACCTGCGACCAGCAGCTTTTCCGCCGGGAAGCGTGTGATGACTTCGTGTCCCGTCGCAGTGACGACGATCTCTTCTTCAATGCGTGCCGCGCTCCAGCCATCGGTCGAGGGCCAGAAAGTTTCGAGCGCAAAGACCATCCCGGGCTTAATCTCGACGGGATGGTCGAACGAAACCAGGCGGCTGATCACCGGCTTTTCCCAGATCGCGAGCCCGATTCCGTGTCCATATTGCAGAGCGAAGCTGGCTTCCTCGTTGGCGAAGCCGAACTCTTCGGCCTTCGGCCAGACCGCTGCAATTTCAGCCGTCGTACGGCCGGGACGCACTAATTCAATCGCGGCATCGAGATATTCGCGGCAGCGCTTGTACGCGTCGACCATGGCGTGCGACGCATAGCCCACGGTGAAGCAGCGGTAATAGCAGGTGCGATATCCCATGTACGAGTGCAGGATGTCGTAATACACGGGATCGCCCGGGCGAAGCACGCGATCGGAAAACACGTGCGGGTGCGGATTGCAGCGCTCACCGGAAATCGCATTGACCGCTTCGACATATTCCGAACCGAGATCGTAGAGAACCTTGCTGACGAGCCCGACGGCTTCGTTCTCGCGAAGGCCAGGCCTCATGCTGCGATACAGCTCGTCGTAGGCTGCGTCGACCATCATCGCGGAATGATTGAGGAGCGAAATTTCGTCCTCTGTCTTGATGACACGCGCTTCGGACATGAGCGCTTGGCCGTCAACGACTTCGAGACCTTCTTTCTGCAGCGCGAACAGAACCGGCGGCTCGATGATGTCAATTCCGACCGGATCTTTATGCAGTCCGCGGATTTCGAGCTCGGTGCGAATCTTGTTCGCGACATCTTCGGCGCGGCCCATCTCCGGAGTCATAGCTCCCCGTAGCATCGAAATTCCGGGGCGCGAGCGCTCGCCGAGCCACGGGCAATTCAGCTGATGATGCTTTGCTGCAGAACCGAAATCCCACAGGATGGGTTCGTCATTTTGCGGAAGCAGCGTGAAGCGATTCGCCTTGTCCTGCGCCCATGTGCCGATATGCGTCGCGGTGATGTAGCGGACGTTGTTCATGTCGAAGCAGAGCAACGATCCCATCGACGATTTCGCGAGCAGGTCTTTGGCTTTTTGCAGGCGTTCGCGGCGCAGCCGGTCGAAGTCGATCCGGTTCTCCCAATCGACGGCCATGTTTCCATAAGTTTTGAGGGCCATAAGTCAGCTCCTGGCTAAAGCACGTGCGGCGCGTGAACTCTTGCACGCGCATTGGAGGCGCGGACAGGAGTGTCCGCGCCACCCTGGCCGGCTAGTTCTTTCCGCACATCTTGTTTGCAGCCTGAAACTCCATTTCTTCCATCGGCACGGTCTCATCTTCCAGAGGGGAAGAAAACGGGATCGGCACGTGCATCGCTGCCGTGCGCTTCACGGCCTTCGGCAATCACCGCGGCAATCTCAGACGTCACTTCGTCGCGGCCGTTGCCTTCATCGAGCACGATGGTGCGCGAAGTTCTCTTGACTGGGTCGACAAGCGTTTCTCATCTAATTTTAGTTGTGCGCGGATCGACCTGGC
>JASHRE010000554.1 GCA_030037515.1 Candidatus Sulfotelmatobacter sp. | reverse complement strand
GTCCGTTGGGGCCGACGGTGAGGCTGTTGTTCTTCAGCGCGATGCTGCCTTCGACCTGGCCATCGACGTACAGGTCTTCGCTGCCCGACAATTCGCCTTTGATCACCACAGACTTTCCGATCTGCGCCAAATTTGCCGACACCGGAGCACTCATACTGTTCTCCTTAGGAAGCGGGATGCTGCACGCCATCAGTTCGAAAGCCGGGAGATGGCCGCGTCGCTGCCACGACTATACCCAACCCCGCGCACGGGCGGCAAGCAGAGTAGCGCAAAAGCCAACGGGCGAAACAACCCTGAACTGGAATTGCTACACTAACCTTAGGATGAGACCCTTCGGGGAACGACAAACGCCAGTCCGGCGCGGGGCAGCCTGGGCGGCCGTCACAATTTTGATCTTAGGTTTGAGTCTTAGCGCACAGCAAGCCGAGAAGCCTGCCATGTCTGCCGACGAGCTGGTGCGAGACACCGTGCAGAATGAAATGGCCGCCTCCGACCACACTGCGCTAAAGCATATGTTTTGCTCACACAAGACCGGAGGCAAGGAATCGCAGACGCATCTCTACGTCGAGACCACGCAGGCGATGGCTGGCATGCTCATCGCGACCAACGGGCGTCCTCTGACGGCGGAGCAGAAGCAGGCGGAGATCAACCGACTGAACGGGCTGGTGTCGAATCCAGATGCGCTGCACAGGAAACGCGCCCACGAGAAGGATGATGCGGAACGCTCGATGCGCATCCTGAAGGCTTTGCCCGATGCATTCCACTACGAATACGTGGGGGTCCAACAGGGAACGGCGCAGGTTGGGGGGGCAGGCGAACAACTGGTGCGTCTGAAATTCACCCCCAATCCTTCGTATGCCGCACCATCGCGGGTTGAGCAGGTGCTGGCAGGCATGCAGGGATATTTGTTGATCGACGTCAACCAGCGTCGACTCGCCGAAATTGATGGCACTATGTTCAAGGACGTTTCATTCGGATGGGGCATCATTGGGCGTCTCGACAAAGGGGGACGCTTTCAAGTGGAGCAAGCCGATGTGGGCGGCGGCGCTTGGGAGATCACTGAGATGGATCTGAGCATTACGGGAAAAATCCTCATCTTCAAAACTTTGAACATGACTACGAAAGAGATATTCAGCGACTTTCAGGGCGTGCCCAGCAACACGACCTTTGCCCAGGGGGTGGAACTCTTGAAGGCTGAAGAGGAAAAGCTGGCGCAGATGGGGCCACCGAGCCTGGAAAAGAAGGCTGCGAACTGACAGTAGCTTTTCGCCTTTCCGGTCATTTAACCCGAAACGTTTCCTTGCGCACCGTCAATTGCTCAATCAGATCGGTCCTGATGCGATAGCCCGTGACCGGCGCATCGGCGATGGCAATCATTCCGTTCGCGCTCACTTCGACCTCCGGATCGATGATGTCTTCCTTCCAGTACCGCTTGGAAGCGGAGACATCTCCCGGCAGACTGAAATTCGCCAGCGTCGAGAGCGCGATGTTGTGGCTGCGACCGATGCCGGTTTCCAACATGCCTCCGCACCAGACCGGGATTTTGTGCGATCGGCAGAGATCGTGGATCCTGAGAGCTTCGCTGAATCCGCCGACACGGCCGACCTTGATGTTTATGATCCGGCAGGCTCCGGTTTCGGCGGCGAACGCGGCGCTGCGCGCGCTCACAATGGATTCATCGAGGCAGATTGCGGTGCGAAATTCCTTTTGCAGTCGCGCGTGATAGTAGATATCGTCGTCCCACAGCGGTTGCTCGATCATGAGCAGATTGAACTGCTCGAACTCGCGGAGATGTTCGAGATTGTCGAGTGTGTAGGCGGAATTGGCATCGCAGCTAAGCGTAACGTCGGCCCAGCGTGAGCGGATGCGCTCAAGAATGTTGACGTCCCACCCGGGCTTGACCTTGACCTTGATGCGGCGATAGCCGGCAGCGATTTCGATCTGAATTTTTTCGAACAATTGTTCAACCGAATCTTGAATGCCGATGGAAACACCGCAGGCGATCTCACGGCGCGTACCTCCGAGCAACTTCCATAGGGGCAGCTGTTTCTGGGCGGATTCAAGATGCCAGACGGCATTCTCAAGCGCTGCCTTGGCCATGCGATGGCCGCGCACTCGCGCAAATACAGCCGGACACTCGCGTCCCGACGCGATGTCTTCTCCGAGCAGCGCCGGGATGAGGTAAGTCGTGAAGGTGGGCCAGGCGCTCTCGATCCATTCACTGCTGTAGAAAGGATTCTCGCCAACGACGCTCTCGCCCCATCCCTCAGCGCCATCATCGTGGACGGTCAACAGAAGAATACGGCGATGGTAGGTGCGGCCAAAGCTCGTCTCGAAGAAATGAACGAGCGGCATTCGAATTTCGCGCAGGGTGATGGCTTCAATTTTCATGTTGGAAAAACTCTCATTCATCACAGAGACATGGAGAACAACAACTGAAATCGCACGACGAACCGGCCACAGTTTGCTCTGCTTGCCAGTCTCAAGATGTCTCTGGGCCTCCGTGGAGAAGATCAACAATTACAACTGCGAAGCATACGACCACTTCTCATCCCATTGACCCAACAAGAACTTGCCATTTCCCTGGGAATCGCGTTCGTATCCGAGCACAGCGAGCCCAGCGGAAAAATTCCGCAAAAACTGTGCGCGATTGCGCTCCTGCACGGCTTTTGCTTTTTCCCGAGTGCCGGCGGCGGCTTTCCACTCGTAGATCTGTGCCGGGACTTCGACGGAAGTTTTCCACGTAATGGCAGGATGTTCCCCGGTTGCAAGCAGCGTTTCGACCCGGTTCGACTTCAACCACCACTCGGCGATCAGTCGGTCGCTGGGCAATCCGCCCTGCAGCGGGGATGACGTTATGCCGTACTGGTTGATGTTGTAGCGACGGACGATTGCCCCGAGCTTCTCGATATTCAGATAGGCATTTTTGATTTCGAGGGGATCGAAGGTCCATTCGATGAGCTCGATCCCGCGGGCCAGCGCATCTTCGCGTTGAAACAGCTTTAACCGGCCTCCCAAGCCGTGGTTGCGGTACCGCTTGCGCACGGCCAGCATGTGAGAGTGCAGGTAGAGGTGTCCCGATCGCGAGCCCGGGATCGAGAGCGCGAAACCGACCATTCCGTCGTGGTCGAACGCGCCCATAACCTGCCCGCCAATTTTCTCGGCGACGACAAACATACGCAAGGGGACGAGTTCAGCGTCGGAAAAATTCCACACTTCTTTCTGCAGAGCCACGCAGGCGCGCAGTTCCTCGATGCCGCGGCACTGCCGGATGACGATTGAGTCGGGACTCAAGCGCTCTCCTCGCGCCGCGTGTTTTCCCTTCGTCGTTCTCTTTCGTTGGCCTTTGCCTGTTGCCAGAGTGATTCCAGCTCCTCCATTGAAGCCTGATCGGCGGAGCCTCCGCTCTGGTGCAACCGTGCCTCCATCCATTGAAAACGTTCCCGGAACTTTCGGTTGGTTTTGCGCAAGGCCAATTCCGGATCGACCGAAAGATAGCGAGCGAGGTTGACCAGGACGAAAAACAGATCGCCAACCTCTTCGTCCAGTTTCGCCTGCAGTTTTTCTGGAATTATCGTTTTTCCTGACCCGGCGACGCCGCGCCCCTGCGGACGAGGACCGGGTGCGGGGAATTGTTTCAAGTGCTCCTGAAGCTCGGCTGTTTCCTCCCGCAGTTTTTCGAAGAGGCCCTCGATGTTGGGCCAATCGAATCCGACCTGTGCCGCGCGCGAACTCAACTTCGAAGCTTCGAGCAATGCCGGCATGGCGGAAGAGACCCCAGCGAGAACCGAGCGCCGATGTCCTGCTGCCGTCTCGGGTTCGCGGAGTTTTCTTTCCTCGACTTTCAGCGCTTCCCAGTTGCGTTTCACGTCTGCAGATGTATCAGCTTTCGCGTCTCCAAAGACGTGAGGATGACGGCGGATGAGCTTGTTCGAGAGCCGATCGAGCACATCATCGATGGAAAACGATTCCTGTTCGTTGGCCATCTCGGCATAAAAAAGTACTTGCAGAAGCAGATCGCCCAGTTCGCCAGCCAGTTCGGACCAGTCGCGATTATCAATCGCCTCGAGCACTTCGTACGTTTCTTCCAGCGTGTAAGGCTTGATGGAATCAAACGTCTGCTCGCGGTCCCATGGACATCCGCCGGGGGCGCGCAAGCGCTCCATGATCGAGACCGCGCGCTCGAAACGTTCTCCTGTACTGGGCATGAGCCAATAACTGTAAATGAGCGCGCACGGAACAATCAACGAGGGCTGCAGGCCACAAGCTGGCGAGACGGTCGCGCTTTGGCGCGGCGCAGACACGCGCACGGCGTTTGCCCACCCCACTACGCCAACGCCGGGCGTGTTGGGGACCCCGGTTCGCGCGCTTGCCCACATCCCTCGCTGCGCAAAAAGCACCTGCTCGGGATGACAAGGCTGAGGATTGCAGTCGCGCTCGCAAAATTGTGCCAACCGGCTTCTGTGAGGCGGCATCGTAAGCCGGACTGCGTATTATCGGCGTTCAACCCTGGCGCAAACACAAACATTCTTCAAGGAGGGAAGAAAATGGCGAGTCCCGCTTTGCAGGGAAAGAAAGTGGCAATTCTTGTCGCAGACGGCTTTGAGCAAGTGGAATTGCTGGAACCAAAGAAAGCTCTCGATGAAGCGGGTGCGAAGACCGAGGTCGTGTCTCCCGCCAGCGGACGGGTCAAAGGGTGGAACTTCAGGGATTGGGGCGAACAAGTTCCAGTGGATGTTCCGCTCGAGTCCGCCAATCCGGACAACTACGATGCACTTCTGCTTCCGGGTGGGGTCATGAATCCCGATCACCTGCGCATGGTTCCCCGGGCAGTTGCGTTTGTACGGCAGTTCGTAGAATCCGACAAACCGATCGCCGCAATCTGCCACGGTCCGTGGACGCTGATTGAAGCGGATGCGGTGCGAGGACGCACCATCACTTCCTGGCCTTCGCTAAAAACCGATCTTCGCAACGCGGGTGCGAATTGGGTGGACCGCGAATCGGTTCGCGATGGACACCTTGTGACGAGCCGTAAACCTGAGGATCTTCCCGCATTCAACCGACAGATGATCCAGCTGTTTGCGGAAAAAGCGCAGGGGCGCGGCCCAGAGAGTAGGCGCGAAACCCCGGCTTCACGCCGAATCGCGTAACCATTGCCGGGTCATTCTGGCGCAGCGAGAGACCTTTGTACCCCGGCAGTACCAGCCCAGTGCACAGGTCCTTCGCGGCGAAACCCGCCGCACAGGATGACAGATGCAGGTGCGCATTCAACGCTCCGCCCGCGGTTCGAAAACTCTGGTTAGGTGCGCGCAAGTTACCTTCGATATGGTCTCAAGCGCGGCGCATCGGACAATGTCCATCGCGCACATGGACTCTCGTCACCTTCAGCTTGCCTCTCTTCCGGTGCAAAATGGAAAATAGACGTTGGATCTGCAGGCAGCCTGATCGTTGCTCGGCTGCGTTCCAACACTCAAGTCCATGGCCTTAGCGATCAAGCCCCGACCCTCCCTGGACGGCCAGCATTTTCACCTGGTCGTCATCGGCGGCGGGATCAACGGAGTTGCCCTGGCGCGCGAATGTGCGCGCGCAGGGAAGCGCACGCTGCTGGTTGAGCAGAATGACTTTGGTTCGGGGGTCACGAGCCGATCGACTCGCATCATTCACGGCGGGTTGCGCTACCTCGAGCATGGCGAGATTGATCTGGTTCGCGAATCGATTCGCGAACGCGAACGGCTGCTGCGCGAACGGTCGCACCTGGTGCATCCGCTGCAGTTTCTTTTTCTACTCAACGAGAAGAGCCGCCGCAGCGCGTTGAGAGTGCGCGCGGGCCTCTGGCTGTATGAACGGATGGCCGGCAAGACGCCGGTGAAGCTCAGCGAAATGGAATTGAAGCGCCTCGAGCGGGCTCTCGACGCCGGTCACAAGTGGACGGTGCTTAATTTCGAAGATGCTCAGTGCGAGTTCCCGGAGCGCCTGGTGGCCGAGTGGCTCACCGAGGCGATGGAAGCTGGAGCGGTAGCCCGCAACCATTGCGAAGTTCTGGCCGTCGATGTCGTCCACGGCCGCGCCCGAGGCGTGTTGTTGCGGGACCGGATTTCCGGCAAGGACGCGCGGGTGGACGCAGCCTGGATCTTTAACTGCACCGGCCCTTGGGCTGACCGCATCTGTCAACGTTCTGCCGTGCGGACGGCAAAGCCGATGGTAGGCGGCGTGCGCGGCTCGCACATCGTTCTGCCACGCTTCGCCGGCGCACCCACAGCCGCGCTTTATACCGAAGCGGCGGATGGCCGGCCCGTGTTCGTTCTGCCCTGGAACGATCAAGTTCTGGTTGGGACGACCGAAGTGCCGGATTCCGGGGATCCCGGCAAAACGGCGCCATCCAATGAAGAAATTGAATACCTGTTGCGCACGGCGACGCAGTTGTTCCCCAAAGCGAAGCTGGCGGCGCATGACATTAAGTACGCCTTTGCGGGAATTCGCCCTCTGCCGAACTCACCGGGAGATAAGCCATCGGCCGTGACCCGGCGTCATTTCTTGCATGACCACTGCGACGAGGGTGCGGTGCGAATGATTTCCGCGATCGGCGGCAAGCTGACGACTGCGGCTTCGCTGGCGCGCGCATGTGCCCGCAAGATTGGAATCAATGTGCCAGAGCCGAAGTCGATCGCGGTGGGTCCTGGTACCGCGCTTGATCCATTGCTTAACCAGGAAGTGCCTGAAATTGCGCAGGCCGGATCGGTGAGCGAAGAAACCGCCCGCGGCTTGATCGAGTGGCACGGTCAGCGTGCCATCGAGATCGCCCGCATGGCGCTGGTGAGTGCGGAGCTGCGCGCACCCATTTGCGCCCACACATCGCATATTGTGGCTGAAGTTGTAGAAGCATACCTGCGCGAATCGGCGTTGACCTTGGGGGACGTGCTGCTGCGTCGTGTGCCGGTTGCTCTCGGGGCGTGTTGGTCAGAATCCTGCAGCCGCGAAGCAGCCTTGCGCATTGGCACGGTCTTGGGCTGGAATCAACAGGCTCTGGGATCGAATCTCGAATCGTTCGAAATGGAACGCGCCGCTTTCTTGCGGCGTCCGGCGCGGCAAAACTCCACCTTCGAAGCGGCGGCGGACTGAAAGCTGCCCTCAATTTCTCACCACTGGGCGCGGAGAAGACCAAAGCAAAAAACCTGCGCCCGGGTTCTTCGTGTCAGGCGTGCCCTATCGATCAATCGGTTTACGTCGACTTCGGCTTTTCCTTGCTTTTGTTTCTCGGTGACTCAGAGTCTCCGTGGTTAGGATTCTGGGGCCAGTGTCCGGCGCAGCAATTTTGTGTCATCAGAAATGATCCCGTCCGCTTCCCAGGCTGCGAATTGCTCCATCTTGCGGGATTGGTTGACCGTCCAGACAAACACTCTTTTGTTCGCTTTGTGCAGCTCTCGAATCAGATTTCGACGGGCGATGCTGTGATGCGGGATCACGTAGTGGACGGGTAGTTTTGACCAGCGCTGCAGCTGAGATTTTGTCTTGCAGATCAGGCCGAGGGGCAGTTCGGGATCGAGCGTATGAAGAGCTTTCAGCACTTCCGGCAGAAAAGACGAGATCATGAAGTGTTCCGTGCCGAACTGGCGTAACTGCTCGGCACAAATTTGTTCCAGACCTCGAACTTTCAGCTCGATATCTAAGAACGCGCGACGATAACGTGCTAGAACATCTCCGAGTCGCGGCAAGGCGGTCAGTTGCTCGGCTTTGGATTGCGCGATCTGCAATTTTCCGAAGTTGGCGTCATGACAGATGACCGGATGCCCGTCGTCCGTGAGCCGCGCGTCAAATTCGAATCCATCGCAGCCGTCGGCCAGGGCGCGATCGAAGGAAGCCAAAGTGTTTTCCGGGATCTGTTTGCAAGCGCGCGCCCCACGATGTCCGAGAAGAAGCGGTCGGCTCATACTGCTCGCCGGCGGGGACACGCGATGGCCAGGAATTGGCAGGTCATACGCCATTCAATCCAGATCGAAGTCGCGGATCGGCTTGCCGGTGTCCGGCGTCTCTTTCGCCCGCTTCAGAGCTTCCTGGAACTTCTTCTCCAGCAGATCGGCGGCATGTTTTTGCGCTTCCACTGACTGTTGAAATATCGACTCGCGACGGCTGTCTTGCTCGCGCATGGCTTTGGCGGCGGCTTCCATATCGGCGAAGGTTTTCGGCTTTACAGCGGAGGTATGCGCGATTACGGCTCGCGTCGCCGCATCGATCTTCAATACCGCGCTGCAGCAGGGACAGGTCACTTCGAATTCAGGAGGACTTTTCTTAGCCATCTCTGCGAATCATACCGCAAAGGCAGGGCGGGGGTCAGGGGCGAGGGCCCGGGGGCGAGGGTTGGACCTTGCGACTTGAGAGCTCGGACTTCAGACCTGCGATCCCCCGACCTCAGCTTTCAGACCTCGAATCTTGGCTTGGTCTCTGGCGCCTACTCCCTGGCCCCTAGCTTTTGAGCTTGATCGGGAAGATGTGGAAGATGTTGAGCATCTCCCAGCCGAGCAAAAAGATTGAGATGACGACGACCAACACGGCCAGCAGTTCTCCGAAGCTGAGGCCGCGTCGTCCCGGATCGAAGTGCTTGGCAGCGAGGCTAAGGATGTTCAGCGTGGCAAAACCGAACACTACCGCCCAGAGAACGTTGTAGATGTCATCCTCTGCGCCGCGCCGTGAGAACACGAAGGCGATCAGGGCAAGGAGGACGACCGAGTTCGCGCGAACGCGGGCGTAGGCTCCCAGAGCGGCGCGCGTCGTGCTGGACAAGTTCGTAAACAAGATCGTAGCCAAAACTCCCATAGTTCAGACCGGCGTTGGGGCGCGCGTTCATCGGACCTCCAGCCGGAACATGGATATTACATCTTTGTGCGCGGGCCGTCACGACGCAGAAAGACATGGCAGGCATTGACCCAATGGCGGCCAAGTCCCCGGCTCCGCCGTTCAGGTTCGCTAATATAGACAGGTGCCCCAACCACGTTATGTTTTCTTTGACGTCGGCAATACGCTCCTGTTTCCCAACCGCGCGCGCATGCTGGCGCCTTTGCCGAAGCAGCTTCACCCTACGCTGGAAGCGTGGCAGTCCCTCGAACGCCGCACTAAGCTCGAATTCGACCGCAGCATGACGAACGGCAAAATCGATCACGGCTTCTGGTGGATGTTTCACACCTACCTTCTGCAGGAGGTCGGACGGTTAGACGACGACATCCGCCGCACCCTGGTTGAGAACACGCAACGATCCGCGAACTGGGATCAGATCTTACCCGGCACACGCGATGCTTTGGATCGCATCCGTAAGGATTTTTCTATTGCCGTGATCTCTAACGCGGATGGGCGAATCGAAGCCGTGCTCGAGCGCTCGGGCATTTGCGACTGCTTCGCCGCGATCACCGACTCGGGCATTGTCGGACATGAGAAGCCACATCTGGCGATTTTTCAAGCCGCCTTGCGGCGGATGAACGCGGATCCAGGCCAGAGCCTGTACGTGGGTGATGTCTATTCCGTCGATTACGTCGGAGCAGCTCGCGCGGGCATGCAGGGGGTGCTCTTCGATGTTGCGGGAGCGTACAAGAATCGCGGGCTGCCCCGCGTTGAGTCGATGGCGGAGTTGGAACGCTGGCTAGCGCAGCGGCGGAGGCTTTAAAAGGATTTTTGATTCCTCGCGTTTTCGCGATTTTATCAGCGGCTTTAGGGTTGACAATCGTGCCGGGTCCCGGAATGCTTTACGTTCTCGCTCGCAGACCGGCCGGCAGGAAACGAGAAGGGCGCTCTCTGTGATCGGAACCTTCCTGGAAGGCCTGGTGCACGTCGTGGCTGCGGCCGCCGGTGTCTCGCTCGTTCTGGGAACTTATTTGACGACATAGGGATGGTAAATAATCGATCTTACATTTCCACGATCTGGTGATCGTGGCAGTCCGTCTGGAGTGAGTGGTAGAGTTGCGGCAAGAGTTCGCAGCCGTAGCGCGCGATAAAATAAATCCCGGCAACGCCGCGCTCCTGCAACGCGTTTTCCGGATAAAGCGACTGGCTGAGCGCTTCAGCATGGCGCCGGACGACGTCTTGCTTTTGCAGTTCTGCTCGCGCCGCCTGACCGTGAAGTTTGTCGAGTTGATAGAGAATTTTCGAAGCGGCGGTGCCGCCTGCGTCGACCAGCGTGCGATCGAGCTTGGCCAGATTTTCTTTGATCATCACAAGATGTGATTCCAATGATTGCTTCGTCTCCGCGAACGCCCGCTGCAAATCCTCGGGCAGGCTGTGCTCGGCAAGTCTCTGACCCAACGCATCTGGACCAGCGAATACATCCACAATGTCGAGGCCGTAACGTTCCAGCAGACGCTGGATTTTGGGCTCGACGATCGTCGCGGTAAAACGCGGAACAATCGGTGTAACACGGTTCAGGAGCGCTTCATAAACCACCCCCGCTTGCCCAAAATAGGCGCTTTCGGCCGCGCCGCCAGTGTAGGCGAGCGTTGGCAAGAGAAAATCCTCGACCACGGGACGCAGCAGAACGTTCGGGCTGAACAGTTCCGGATGAGACGCGATCTCATCGAGCAACGCCGATTCCGAAATTCTCTCGTTCGGAGCGTTGTCGAAAAAGAATTCTCGCGGCTGACCTTCATGCCGGTGGATGG
>JASHRE010000553.1 GCA_030037515.1 Candidatus Sulfotelmatobacter sp. | reverse complement strand
GTGATGCGCCCGCCGCCAAGAAAGACTGTAGCGTTCATCTTCCGCCCGTAATTCAACAGATTGTCATCCCGAGCAAGCGCGCTGGTTGCGCGAGTCGAGGGATCTTGATGGGTTGCAAATCCGCGTGAATCCGTGGCAACAGAAGTTACCGGCTGGCTAATCCGCCAGCTGTCTCGCCGCCATCCAGCGTGTACACGTGGCCTGTCGCAAACGCTGCGTCACCGGAAGCGAGATATGCGAAGAGCGCTGCGACTTCCTCCGGCGTCGCATGGCGCCCAAGCGGAATCTTGCGGTTTACTTCCTCGAGCATGGCGTCGGAATATTCAGCGCGCTGCATGGGAGTCAATACGTATCCCGGAGCGACGGCGCATACGCGCACCTTTGGGGCGAGCTCGAGCGCCATCGAGCGCGTCAACTCGATGACGCCCGCCTTGGTCGCGTTGTAATCAGCGTAGTAGGGATACCCCATGACTCCATTTGTCGAAGCTGTCTGCAATATCACCCCGCTGCCGCGCTCCCACATGTGCCGCGCCGCGGTTTGCGCGACGTAGAACATGCCGGTAAAATTCACAGCAATCACGCGCTCCCATTCTTCCGGAGTGATGTCGAGAAATTTGTGGCGAATACTGATCCCGGCATTGTTGACCACCACATCGACACCGTCCATGAGCCGGATCGCCTCGGCAAATGCGGCTTCCACCTGCATGAGATCGGTTACGTCAGCAATGATGGCCTCGCCCAAGCCGGGCAGTTTCTGCTTGATGTGCTCGCACGCTTTCTCGTCGCGATCGAGCACGCAGACGCGCGCTCCTTCCTCGAAAAAGCGAGCCGCGGTTGCCGCTCCGATGCCGCTCGCACCGCCCGTGATCAATACCCGCTTGTCCTTCAGCCCCCGCATTGATGTCCCTCGACCGGCAACGAGCAATTGGCAACTGGCCATCGGCAAGACCTCGAACAAACACGCATCGCTCGAGACCTCATTTTTACGAGTGCGCGGCAAATCTTGGCGGCCCAATCATGATTGCCGCAATTTTTCCAGCCGTCGCGCAGCCTCGTCCAGCGTTTCCGGCTTTTTGCAGAACGCAAACCGCACCTGCTGCGCTCCGTCACGCGGATCGCGATAAAAGCTCGACCCCGGCACGCAGGCCACGCCAACTTTCCGCACCAGATATTCGGCGAAGGCCACATCGTCTTTGAATTCGAAGGCCGAAATTTCGGTCATCACGTAATATGCGCCCCGCGGGAGAAAACATTTGAAGCCCGCATCAATCAGTGAGGGAATCAGACGATCGCGGCGAATGCGGTATCCCTTAGCCAGCTTCGTGTAGTACTCGGGGGGCAAGCACAGCGCTGTCGCACCAGCTTCCTGCAGCGGAGCGGGCGCCCCGACCGTCAAAAAATCATGCACCTTGCGAATCGCATTGGTGATCTTCTCCGACGCAACCGCCCATCCCACGCGCCATCCGGTCACGCTGTAGGTTTTCGACATGCCGTTGATGGTGACCGTTCGGTCGCGCATGCCGTCAAGCGACACCATGGAAATGTGTTCCCTGCCATCGTAGATGATGTGCTCGTAAATTTCATCGGTAATGGCGAGGACGTCAAATTCGAGGCAGAGGTCGCGAATCAGTTCGAGTTCCGCTCGCGTGAAAACCTTGCCGGTGGGATTATTCGGCGTGTTCAGGATGATCGCTTTTGTGTGCCGGTGAAAGGCGCGTCGGAGTTCTATTTCGTCGAATGTCCATTCCCCCAAGGCGTTTGCCGGCGGGCGGAGCCTCACGAATTTCGGCTTCGCGCCGCTCAGCACCGCGTCGGGCCCATAATTTTCGTAGAATGGTTCGAAGATCACGACCTCGTCGCCGGCATTGCAGACGGCCAGCAGGGTCGAAATCATCGCCTCGGTCGACCCGCAGCAAACGGTGACTTCTTTTTCCGGGTCGAGCTCGATTCCTTGCCACGCCTTCATCTGGCGCGCAATCGCATTGCGCAAATTTTTCGCGCCCCAGGTGATCGCGTATTGATTGATATCGCGGGCGACAGCGTGCTGCGCGGCTTGTTTGATTTCGGGAGGAGCGGGGAAATCGGGAAATCCCTGGGCAAGATTCACCGCACCGTGAAGCATGGCCTGGCGTGTCATCTCGCGAATGACCGACTCGGTGAAGTGCTCGACCCTGGCGCTGAGGAAATGCTTGGGCGGGGCAGAAGTCGCATCAGCCATGGTAGGCAGACTAGCATACCCACCATCACGGTGCTGAGCAGCGTCAGGTCGCTTTCTTGACCGCAATCCCCAGCTCCCGCAGTTGTCGATCACTCACCGGGGTGGGCGCGTCGCACATCAGATCGACGGCGCGCGCGGTTTTGGGGAATGGAATCACTTCGCGCAGGCTCTCGGCTCCGGCGAGAATCATCACAATGCGGTCGAGTCCGAGAGCGATGCCGCCGTGCGGAGGCGTGCCGTATTCGAGCGCTTCGAGAAAAAATCCGAAGCGTGATTTGGCTTCTTCTTCCGTCATGCCCAGCGCGTGGAAAATCTTCTTCTGAATGTCCTGTCGATGAATACGGATCGATCCCGAGCCCAACTCCGTTCCGTTCAGCACCACGTCATAGGCGAGCGCCCGCACGGCGCTGAGTGGGGACTGCGGATCGTTCACCGACTCGACGCCCTGCTCCAGCAGTTTCATATCTTCTTCGTGCGGCGAGGTAAACGGATGGTGCGCCGCCATCCACTGCTTCTCGCTCTCATCCCACTCGAACATAGGAAAGTTCGTGACCCAGAGAAAACGAAAATCGCCGCGCTGAAAGCATTTGTGCCGCTCGGCGTATTTCTGCGCGAGCGCCAATCGGAGCAGGCCTGCGGAACCGTAGATCGCGAGTTCGGCTGGCGTGACCTTGCGATGAGCCGGCATCGCAGTCTGCGGACCGGCTTGAGCCGATCCCGCCACCAGCACGATGAGATCGCCATCTTCCGCTCCGGTCTTCTTCGCGATACCAGCCGCCGCATCCGGAAACTTGTTCGCCATCCGTTTGAAATCTTCATAGACGCGCGCGCCGCCTTTCGCATGGAACATCGGCTTGATGTCGTCGCGCTCTTTACGCGACAACTCGCCGACTTTGGGCGTGCGGATGGCGATCAAGGGCAAGTTGGCGTTGATGGCAAGCTCATTCAGATCTTCCGGCGTAAAGCAATCGCGGACATCGGTGAACGGCGGAAGGCGCAGATCCGGCTTGTCGATGCCGTAGAGCCGGATCGCTTCGTCGTAATCCATGCGGGGGAATGGGGTTTTGATTTCGTAGCCGGCCGCCTGGAACGCCGCGCTCAGAAATCCTTCCACCACTTCCCACACGCGCTCCGACTGCGGAAACGACATTTCCAGATCGATCTGCGTAAATTCCGGCTGGCGATCGGCTCGCAAGTCTTCATCGCGGAAGCAGCGCACGATCTGAAAATACTTGTCGAATCCCGAGATCATCAGTATCTGCTTGAACAGCTGGGGCGACTGGGGCAGCGCGTAGAACGTTCCCGGCTGTACGCGGCTGGGGACGAGATAATCGCGCGCACCCTCGGGCGTCGAACGGGTCAGGAATGGCGTTTCGATTTCGAAAAATCCTTGCGACGACAAATAATCGCGGACCGCCTTCGAGACCTTGTGTCGCATCTCGATGTTGAACTGCATCACGTCGCGACGCAGATCGATGTAGCGATATTTCAGGCGCGTCTCTTCATTGGTCAACGCCGTGTCGGACGGCAAAAACGGCGGCAGCTTCGATTCGTTCAGAATGCGAATCTCGTCGGCAACCAGTTCGACTTCGCCCGTGGGAATGTTTTTGTTCACGGTGTCGGCGTCGCGCAGCTTTACAGTTCCGATCGCGGCGATGACATATTCGTTGCGCAGCAGCTCGGCTTTTTCGTGCGCGGCGGCATTGACTTCACGATTGAAGACAGCCTGTGTGACACCGGTCCGGTCGCGCAGGTCGATGAAAATAATGTTGCCCAGATCGCGCCGACGATGGACCCATCCCATGAGCACCGCGCGCCGCCCGGCGTCGGAAGGGCGGAGAGCACCGCACATCCGCGTGCGTCGCAAATCTCCCAGAAAATCGAGCAAAGTCGGAGTCCTTACAGTGAGAATGTGGCTGCAAGCCGAATCCCAGATTATAACCGCTGGATCTTGGGATCAGCAGCGGCTCCAAGCAGCCGGGGGTTCGAAAGGGACCAGATTTGGTTCGCTGGATTTCGATCGGAGCAAGCGGGATTATTTCTTTGTGGCGTTTCCTTCCATGAACGTAAGCCACGTCTCACCGTCTTCGCAGAGTTCAAATTTCACTTCGTATCGGCTTGGTGAAAGAATTTTCGTGATATACCTTTGTTTCACAGGTCCCCTTTCGTAAGATGTTTCGCTCTCCCAGACCCAGGTATCGCCAGTCAGTTTGCCCGTCGATCGCACGTGGCGGCCCTGACTACTGAACGAGTCGAAGGTATAGACCTTCCGCTCGAGGTCGTATCCCATGATGAAAATTTCCTGGCCGTCTCCGCCGAGGTCAGACGGCATTTTGAAGTCCCAGTGGCCGACAACGAAGAACTTTCCAGCCAGCCATTCCGTTTTGTCGGTCCAGCTGAAAGGTCCGCCTGCTCCCCACGGCCCGGGGGGAATCGTTCCTTCGACCACCCACGATCCCACCAAGCAATCCAGCTTTGCCACTTCGGGACCGGGCGCGGGAACTATGATCTGCATAATTGTATTCGCCTATTCTTCGCCTCTGTGAGATACTCCTTTGGGGGGGAAGTTGTCAATAGCTGAGGCGCGTTCCCCACAACAGATTTGTCGTTATGGAAAATCCTTCTGCACTTCGTGCTCCGAAAAAATTGTGGGGACAGGAAAGATTTCCGCAAGGCCACACAAATTTCACAAGGCTCGAGCCATTACCATGGCGACACAGCAGCCAACTGCATTGAGAACGCGGATGATTCGGCTCGGCCGAGCTCCCGCAGGGGCATAAACCGACTTGGCTACTTCTGAGTACACCATCGGCAAATTGCCGGCGAATGTAGAAGCCGAGCGTTCGATTCTCGGCGCTATCCTGCTCGACAATTTTGCTTACAATCAGGCCGCCGAGCATCTGCGGACCGAGGATTTCTCGCTCGATTCGCACCGCCGCATCTACGCTCGCATGGTCGATCTGGCCGAATCGTCGCGTCCCATCGACATGATCACGCTGATCGAGGAGCTCGAGCGCCACAAAGAGCTGCAGGCAATTGGCGATGTTGGCTATGTATCGAGCCTGATCGAGGGCGTACCTGAGCGGCCAAGCATTGAGCATTACGTGCGGATCGTTCGCGATAAGGCTCTTTTACGCGGACTCATTTCCGCCGCAAACACCGCTATTGCGCGCGCGTCCGAGCAGGCTGATCCTGCCGACGAAGTTCTCAGCGACGCCGAATCGGCCATCTTCCAGCTTTCCGAAAAGCGCATTGGCCGGGAATTCATGGACGTGCAAGAGATTGTCCGCGAATCATTCGGATCGGTCGACGCTCTATTGCAGCGCGGCCAGCGTATTACCGGCCTGGCCACGCATTACAGCGATCTCGACGAGATGACCAGCGGTTTGCAGCCTTCGGATCTGGTCATCATCGCGGCGCGGCCATCGATGGGCAAGACCGCGTTCGTGATGAACATCGCCGAGAACGCCGCGATCGAAGATCGGCAGGTGGTGGCCGTGTTCTCGCTGGAAATGTCGCGCGAGGCCCTGGTCCAGCGCTTGCTGTGCTCTCAGGCTAGGGTCGATGCCCATAAATTCCGCACCGGAACGCTCTTTACAGACGATATGAAAAGGGTTGCGCGCGCAATGGGCGAGCTCGGCGATGCGCCTATTTACATCGACGATACCCCCGGCATCTCCATCAGCGAGATGCGAGCCAAGGTGCGCCGCTTGAAACAGTCGCAAGGCCGGCTCGACCTGATCATCGTCGACTATCTGCAACTGATGTCTGGCGGAGGGAAGCGCTTCGAGAACCGTACCCAGGAAGTTTCCGCTATCTCGCGTGGGCTGAAGGCGCTGGCCAAAGAGCTAAGCGTACCCGTGATCGCCCTTTCGCAGCTGAGCCGGGCTCCCGAGAGTCGGGGCGGAGATCATCGTCCGCAGCTCGCCGATTTGCGTGAGTCAGGTTCGATCGAGCAGGACGCCGACCTGGTCATGTTCATCTTCCGCGAGGAAGTCTATCGCCAGGACGACCCTGAACTGCAGGGCCGAGCAGAGATCATTATCGCAAAACAGCGTAATGGTCCCATCGGCAAAATCCGGATGGCCTTTCTAAAATCCTGCACTAGGTTTGAGACCATGGCCGAAGGCGGAGTCGACGCCGAGGAGTGAAACGACCTCGTTTTTGCTCATAGCTGTACTAAGGTTCGCGCTGTAGGACGCCTTGCCTAAACACTGTAGACGCTTGTATTTGCAAGCCCACGATCGAGCCTCAACAAGCCTGTGGAAAAGATTGTGGAATTGAAAATCGCTCTGAAATTGCTTTTCAGAAAAGACCGCCCGGTCGGTCTGACGCTTGGCGATCGATGGAAGTTAAATCAATGAGTAGTAATCAGTTATGTAATTCACCCAGCATTAACAGAAGAGCCCGAGGCAGTGCGGGTGCAAAATGTCGAAATTTGAGATTTGCACATTTTCGGTCTTCAGCCCTGCGATTTTGCCCAGATTTTGCGGTCGTCGTTGCATTGTTTTTTCGCTCAACCACAGCGGAAATTTGGGCCGGGAACGCTGCCGACGAGGGTGTTGCCGGGTTCTAGCCCCCCTCGCCGACCTTTAAAACGGCAAGAAATGCCTCCTGCGGAATGTCCACCCGGCCGATCCGCTTCATCCGCTTTTTGCCTTCTTTTTGCTTTTCGAGCAGCTTGCGTTTGCGGGTAATGTCGCCGCCATAGCATTTCGCCAGAACGTTTTTGCGCATGGCCGGGACAGTTTCGCGGGCAATGACCTTAGCCCCCACCGCCGCCTGGATGGCGACCTCAAACATCTGCCGCGGAATCAGTTCTTTCATCTTGGCCGCCAAGGCACGTCCGCGCTCGTAGGCAAAGTCGCGATGCACGATCAGCGAGAGTGCATCGACCGGATCGCCGGCGACCAGAATGTCGAGTTTCACCATGGGCGATTCCCAATGTCCGGCGAGGTGATAGTCAAGCGAAGCATATCCCCGCGAAACCGATTTCAGCCGGTCGTAGAAGTCGAGCACGATCTCGTTGAGAGGTAGCTCATAGTGCAACATCACGCGCGTGCTACCGACGTACTCAAACGTCTTTTGCCGGCCGCGTTTTTCTTCGACCAGCTTCAGGATTCCGCCGACGTATTCTTCATTGGTCAAAATCGTCGCCAGAATCACCGGCTCTTCGACTTTCGCGATCTCGCTCGGATTCGGCCAGCGCGAGGGATTATCGACTTCAACCGGCACTCCGTCGGTCAGGGTGATTTTATAGCGCACACCCGGCGCGGTGGTGATCAGATCGAGATTGAACTCTCGCTCCAGCCGCTCCTGAATGATCTCCATGTGCAGCAAGCCGAGAAATCCGCAGCGAAACCCGAAACCGAGAGCCGCCGAACTTTCCGGCTCGAAGAAAAACGACGAGTCATTGAGCCGCAACTTTTCCAGCGCCTCGCGCAGTTGCGTATGCTCGTGGGCATCGACCGTATAAAGCCCGGCGAAGACCATCGGCTTGATTTCTTCGAATCCGGGTAGCGGCTCAATGGCAGGAATCGCGTCGTCGGTAATCGTGTCACCGATCTTTGTGTCCGCAACGTTCTTGATATTCGCGATCAAAAATCCCGCCTCGCCGGCCTTCAATTCGTCGACATCGACCGGTTTGGGAGTCAGCACGCCCAGGGCTTCGACATCGAACACACGACCATTCGACCACAGGCGAATTTTCTGCCCCTTGCGCAGCGTGCCCTGAAAGACGCGCGTGAGCACGATGACTCCGCGATAGGAATCGAACCACGAATCGAAGATCAGCGCCTGCAGCCGATTCTCCGGGCTTCCCTTTGGAGGAGGAATGCGCTTCACGATCGCTTCCAGCACGTCAGGCACGCCCTGACCCGTTTTCGCGCTGATCAGCACCGCGTCGGAAGCATCAAGCCCGACCGCGCTTTCGATCATCTCTTTCGTGCGCGCAATGTCGGCGCTCTGCAGATCGATTTTGTTGATGACGGGAATGATTTCGAGCCCGTGATTGATCGCCAGGTAGGAATTCGCCAGCGTCTGGGCCTCGACTCCCTGCGAAGCATCGACCACCAGCAATGCCCCTTCGCACGAGGCAAGAGAACGTGAAACTTCGTAAGAGAAATCCACGTGGCCGGGCGTGTCAATCAGATTCAACTGATACGTCTGCCCGTCTTTCGCGGTGTACATCATGCGGACGGCGTGCGCCTTGATGGTGATACCGCGCTCCCGCTCCAGATCCATCGAATCTAGCACCTGCGCCTGCATCTCGCGCGCAGTCAGCGACCCGGTCAACTCCAGCAGGCGATCGGCCAGCGTGGATTTGCCGTGGTCGATGTGCGCGATGATCGCGAAATTGCGGATGTGCTCGGAATCCATGAGGAATGACGTACATACTGATTCTAGCAGCCGCGGCCCCTGCGCCCGCGCTGCTCGGTCAACACGAGCTCTGGCGGACTCGCCGGTTGGGGAACTGCTCTCTACTTCTGCAGATAAGCCATTCGGATCAGCGTGCGCTCGGAAAACGGC
>JASHRE010000552.1 GCA_030037515.1 Candidatus Sulfotelmatobacter sp. | reverse complement strand
AGATTATGGAACGACTTTGGAAATCGTCGCGGGCGTCTCTACTGGCGATCAGGTCGTGATTAACCCTCCCGATTCGCTCGAAGCGGGTCAGCAAGTGAATGTGGCCCCTGCACCGCCGGGAGAAACCGAGGGTCGACCCTCGCAACCACAGGGGAATCCGCCATCGGCACAGAAGGGGAACAGCTGATGCGCCGGCTCTCTCTCGGACCGGTTTTCACGTTGCTTGTCCTGGCCGGAGCATGCACGGTTGGGCCAAGATACAGCCGTCCGCCGGCTCCGACGCCTGCGCCGGACTCGTGGAAAACGCAGCCTCCATGGCAACAAGCCGCGCCGAAAGATGCCGTCCCGAAAGGATCGTGGTGGCAGGTTTTTCACGATTCGACGCTCGATAACTACGAGCAGCAATTGTTACGGGCCAATCAGTCGCTCATTGCGGCGCAGGCGAATCTGAACCAGGCGCGTTCGCTGGCCCGCGTGGCGACCGCGGCCTTCTTTCCGCAGCTTTCCGTCGATCCCAGCGGCTATCGTGAACGAGGTTCTGCAAACCGTCCGCTGAACGGTGAGCCGCCCACGATCATCAACGGCGTGGTCCAGCCTGTGTCACCCTACACGGAGAGTGTCTACACGATTCCGTTTTCTCTTAGCTATGAAGCCGATCTCTTTGGGCGCGTACGGCGGAATCTGGAAGCTGCCAACGCATCACTACAATCGACCGCCGCCGACACGGCGAATGTGCAACTGGTGTTAACGGCGGAACTCGCGGCCGACTACTTCAGCTTGCGGGAACTCGATGCCGAGTATCAGGTCGTGCAGGAATCGGTTGACGTGCAGCGCAAGGGACTGGATCTGGTACAAAGCCGTCACACGGGCGGGATCGCCAGCGGCCTCGAAGTCGCCCAGCAAGCGACGTTGCTCGATTCCACCATTTCGCAGGCGGCTTTGGTGCAGGAATCGCGGGCACAATACGAGCACGCGATTGCGCTACTTGTCGGCCAACCGGCCTCCACGTTCAACGTGCCGGTCGCGCCATTAACCGCGACCCCGCCGCCGGTTCCCCTAGGCGTGCCTTCAGAAGTGCTGGAGCGGCGCCCGGATATCGCAACGCAGGAACGCACGATGGCGTATGAAAACGCCGAAGTTGGTCTCGCACGGACGGCGTTTTATCCACACGTCACGATCAGCGGTTCTGGCGGATGGCAAAGCACAGCGATCACGTCTCTGTTGAACACTCCGAGCCTTTTCTGGTCTCTGGGAGCAGATGTGCTGCAACCAGTCGTTCAGGGTGGACTCAATCGCGCCAATCTGGCCGCGGCCCGCGCGGCTTATGATCGGGCTGTTGCAAACTATCGCCAGTCCGTTTTGACCGCCTTTCAGCAAGTGGAAGATGGGATCAGCAACCTGAGCACGCTGGCGCAGGCTCTATCTACGCAAGACGCGGCGGTGCAAGACGCGCGAAAAGCATTGGAGATCGCCAACAACCGGTATGTCGGCGGCGTCACGAGCTATCTGGATGTCATCACGGCGCAAACTACGCTGCTAAGCAGTGAACGCCTGGCAACGCAGCTGCGCGGAGAGCAGATGGTCAGTTCGGTTTATCTGGTGAAAGCTCTCGGCGGAGGCTGGGATCCGAGTAGCATTCAGAACGAGCAGGTTCATCCCAAAGCTGGCCAAATCATCCAACAGTGATGGCTCGCATCCCGCCCAATTCTCGCTATTACCTCTTCGGCTCCCGTAATTGCTTCTCCATATAATGGCTCATGGGCGGGCGACTTGCCTCCGCGTTTCGTTGGCTGTTTGATCCGCAGTATGGAGCCAAACACCGCCTGTTTTCGCGCTGGCTCTTTTTGCGCGCGCTCGGACTCATTTACTTCTCTGCCTTTTTCTCACTCGTTTTTCAGATCAAGGGTCTGATTGGGCCTGACGGAATCCTTGCGGCAGATAATTTTCTTCATGTCATTGCGCAATCGCTGGGACACTGGGAAAGAATCTGGTACGCACCGACATTACTGTGGCTTTCGGCCGGAAACTCAATGCTGATTGCCCTGTGCTGGGTCGGCATGGTGGCGTCAATTCTGCTAGTGCTCAATCTCTGGCCGCGAGGAATGCTCGCCGTCTGCTTCATCTGCTTTCTCGCGTTTGTCGCCGCCGCCCAGGACTTCTCTGGATATCAGTCGGACGGCATGCTGCTGGAAGCCGGATTTATCTCACTATTTTTCGCTCCCCCCGGATTTCGGCCGAGGCTGGCGCGCGAGCATCCGCCATCTCGCGCAAGTCTTTTCCTGCTGCTGTGGGAGTGGTTCCGCATCTACTTCGAATCCGGCATGGCGAAAATCATGAGCGGCGATCCGGAGTGGCGTCACTTCACGGCCATGGACGAGTACTACCAGAACGGACCACTGCCGACCTGGATCGGCTGGTACGTTCAGCATCTGCCGCATTGGTTCCACGCAGGAACGGTCTACGCCACGCTCGCGCTCGAACTGGGACTGGTGTGGGCGTTATTTCTTCCGCGCCGCTGGAAGATCGTTCTATTCTTCATCGTCACACCGTGGGAAATCGGCGTGATTCTGACCGCGAACTACACATTCCTCAATTATCTAGTTCTCTCGCTTGGCGTGCTGTTGCTGGACGATAAATTCCTCGGGAGGTTCTTTCCTGCAAAATGGCGCGCGAAGGCAGAAGCGACTGCCGAAGCGGAGTCGAAAGCTGTGGCGACCGAATCCCATAAAAAGAAACGTTCGTGGTCTGCCAGGCTGCGCCGGGTATGGAGAGTGGCGGCTCTCGCGATCAGTTCGATCATGCTGTTTTGGATCTTCTATGCAACCGCGGCGGAGATGGTCGCTAATTATCCTCTTCCTACGTCTCCGATCATGGCCCTCGAGCCATTTCGCGTTGCGAATCGCTACGGCCTGTTTGCGGTGATGACCCGCGGCCGATATGAAATCGAGTTCCAGGGATCGATGGACGGCCAGAATTGGGTCGCGTATCCGTTCCGCTACAAACCGCAAGCTCTGGGCAAACCGCCGGGGCTCTATGCTCCCTATCAGCCCCGCTTCGACTGGAATTTGTGGTTTGCATCGCTCGGCGCGTGGCGCGATTATCCGATCGTACCCAACACTGAGGTGCGGTTGCTCTCGAACGATGAAAACGTCTTGGAGCTTTTCGCGGGCAATCCATTCCCCCACAATCCGCCGCGCATGATTCGCGTGGTGCTGTGGCAGTATGTGTTCACGAGCATGGCGGAAAAACGCCAAACCGGAATGTGGTGGCACAGACAATTTCTCGGCCTCTACGCGCCCACCGTGGAACGTGCGTCCACCGGCGAGATCGATGTGATCGACTGGCCGACTGTGCCGCCGCGAGATTGAGAATAATGCTGGCGGGAAAGCTCAAAGCAGGTGTCATTGGCTCCGGCCCAAATGGATTGGCGGCCGCAATCGTGCTCGCTCAGGCGGGAGTTTACGTGGATGTTTTTGAAGCGGAGCCCACGCCCGGCGGCGCCGCCAGGACGCTGGAGTTAACCTTGCCGGGATTCGCGCATGACTTCGGGTCCGCAGTTCATCCACTGGGCGCCGGATCACCGTTCTTTTCCTCACTGCCGCTGCAAGACCATGGATTGCATTGGATCCACTCGCCCGCCACTGTCGCCCATCCACTCGACGATGGCTCGGCGGTTGTACTCGAGAGCGATCTGAAAAACATACACAATGCCCTTGGCGCAGACGCGGCCGCGTGGATTCGACTTGTGCGACCTTTCGTCGATGACTGGCAAGAATTCGCGCCGGACTTACTTCGCCCCGTCACTTCCCTGCCGAAGCGCCCGCTGCTGATGGCACGCTTCGGAACAAAGGCTTTGCTATCGGCCAAAGCGATTGCCAGCCGGTTTCAAACGCAGCGGGCGCGCGCTCTGTTCGCGGGCTTGGCGGCGCATTCTTTTCTGGCCCTGGATGAGTTGCTCAGCGGTGCGTTCGGCACGCTCATGGCCATCACCGCGCATGCGGTCGGGTGGCCTATTCCGCGGGGCGGAGCTCAGTCGATCACCAAGGCATTGTGCGGTTGCTTGTCCGATCTCGGTGGAAGCGTGAAAACTTCGTCGCGCATCGCGTCGCTCTCCGAATTGGCCGGGTACAAACTGGCTGTTTGTGATGTCACCCCGCGACAATTGCTGCAAATTGGCGGGCAGAGCTTTACCCACAAATATAAGAGAGCGTTGGAGCGATTCCGGTATGGACCAGCTGTTTACAAAGTGGATTACGCACTGAACGCTCCAATACCGTGGAAGTATTCAGACTGCCTGCGCGCGGCAACCGTGCATCTGGGTGGCAGCTTTGAGGAAATTGCGGCTTCAGAATCCTCCGCGAGAAAAGGGAATGCCGCTGAACGGCCCTTCGTGCTCCTGTCTCAGCCGAGTCTGTTCGACGCCTCGCGCGCTCCTGAGGGAAAACACACCGCGTGGACTTATTGCCACCTGCCGAATGGTTCGAACACCGACATGCTCTCACGCCTTGAAGATCAGATTGAGCGCTTTGCTCCTGGTTTTCGCGATTGCATCCTGGCGCGGCGCATTTTCGCTCCTGCCGATCTGGAAAGCATGGATTCGAATTTGGTGGGAGGAGACATTTGTGGGGGCGTTCTTGACGTCAGACAATTCCTGT
>JASHRE010000551.1 GCA_030037515.1 Candidatus Sulfotelmatobacter sp. | reverse complement strand
AACCATGCACGTGTCCATGCTCCAATCCCATGATCGCGACGCTGAGCGGAGCGGGGGTTTGCGCCGAACACAAAGACCATTGCAGGAACAGAACGGCGAGGATTGAAAGGGAAAGCGCAGCCCGACGTAGGAGTGAAGGCATAGTTCCTCGAATGGAGATGATACGCGCCGATGGTAAATGCCGCGGCACCGCCGAGGCCAATGGACTTGTATGGTGCGATGATGACCGGATGGACATTAACCAACCGGTGAACACGCGCTAAGTTCTTAAAATACTGAGAAGTGCGTATCGTCAGTTCAGTCTAGCAGCACGGAATCCGGACGATGAGCCTCAGTAATCTATTACGCAACAGGCAGTGGTGCCATAGTGCAGTCGGCATATGACCCACTTCCCCCAACCGCACCCCTCGCGGCGTGCTGCCCGGGTCCAGCTTGGAGATACGGTCCTTGCTGCGATCCGGCTCGAGGACGGCCGCCGCACCAAGGCAAAACTTCAAACCATCTCCGCCACTGGCGGCCTGCTGCGTCTGACGGAATCGCTCGTCCAGGGCGATTTTGTCGAAGTCGCATTCCAGACACAAGCTGGGCCCGTGCATGGCATGGCCGAAATCTTGAGCCCGACACGGCAGACGCTGGATGGAGTTTTGCAGCCGTTCCGCTTCGTGGCGCTCGAGGATGAGGACCACCGGCGACTGCGGGCGTCGCTGGAGCACGTGGTGGCGCGCAGTTCTCCCAGCATGAAGTCGAATATGTTTTCGGCGACTTGAGGTTGTGGGACAGCCGCCCCGCCTGTTCGGCGAGGGAAACTCGCTTGTCGGACTGCGCCCTAGCAGCTGCAGAACTTATACTGCTTGTGTGAAGGAACAGGCCAGCGCCAAACAGATTCTGCGCGAGATCACGACACATTCGGCGGAAGAAACGATTGCTTTTGGGCGGACTCTGGCTGAATTGCTGACGCCGCCAAAACTGGTGCTGCTGCGCGGCGACCTGGGCGCGGGAAAAACCACGCTGGTGAAGGGAATTGCAAGCGCATTCGAAGCCGCGGCCGAGGAAGAGGTGACCAGTCCCACCTTTACCCTGATCCATGAGTATCGCGGGCCGCAGGCCAGCCTGTATCACATCGATTTGTATCGCATCGATACCCAGCGAGAGCTGGACACGCTGGCTCTCGATGATTTGCGATCGAGCGAGAGCATTTTGCTGATCGAGTGGGGCGAAAAGTTTTCGCGGTTTGTTGGCGAGTGCGATGTGGAAATCGTGCTGAAGCGTATGGATGAGAACGAGCGCAGGATTTCCGTGCACCGTGATTGCTACTCTGGTTGAGCGCAGTGCCTGTGTACATGCATCAGTTTTGCCATTGAAGCACTTCGCTAATGTGTCCTGCAACTCGTCAATTCCGGGAACGGCTGGCTTGGAACTCTGAGTTCGAACTCGGAGGATCCCGTGGGGCTCTATATAGTTTGCTCCTTCCCCCAATCCGACCATCTCCGGAAACACTATTTATGCTGTGTCATCCAGTTTTTGAGGGTGGTATGACATTACCCATTCCGTTGATGGCCCGCGAAATCCGATTAGTTCGGGGCGAGTGACGATCGGTGCCTTACCGATTCTGCTTGTCAACGAATTGGCAAGGTATGGTTGTGAGGACGGTAGAGTACTTGAAACCAAAGAAACGCAAACTGCCCTCAGAATCCCATGATGTTGTACCCGCAGTCGACAAAGATCACTTCTCCGGTGATGCCGCTCGAGGCGTCGGAGGCGAGAAAGACTCCGGTCGAACCGACTTCTTCGATTTCGACGCGGCGGCCGAGCGGGGCTCGCTCCTCATGGCTCTTCAGCATGTCTCCGAAGCCGGCAATGCCGCGCGCAGCGAGGGTTTTGATCGGACCGGCGGAGATGGCGTTCACGCGAATCTTCTTTTTTCCTAATTCATAGGCCAGATAGCGAACGGTGCACTCTAGGCCCGCCTTGGCTACGGCCATGACGTTATAGCGCGGCACAACTTTTTCAGACGCATAATACGTCATGGTGATCATTGCTCCGCCATCTTCCATCAGCGGGGTGGCGGCTCGAGCTACGGCAATCAGCGAATACACGCTGACGTCGAGCGCGACACGAAATCCTTCGCGGGTCGTATTCAGGAAGTCCCCTTTGAGCTCGTCGGCTGGAGCGTAAGCAACAGAATGGACGAGGGTGTGCAGCTTGCCGTGTTTTTCTTTGAGAGCGGCGAACAAACGCTCGATTTCGTCGTCTTTGCTGACATCGCACATGTACGCTTCGGTGCCGGGCAGCGAGAGAATCAGATCTTTGGCTTCCTGCTCCAGGCGCTCGTTCTGATACGTGATCGCCAGCTTCATGCCGGCCGCGTGCAATCCCTGCGCAATCGACCAGGCGATGGAACGCTTGTTTGCCACTCCGAAGACGACGCCAATACGTCCCTGCAAGTCTGCAGACATGGTCCTCCTTTAGGACGGAAAGAATAACAGCCGGAACCATTTATTTACCATGCCTGAAGGCGAACATCGCCAATAGCGGTCCTGCGGAGAGTCATTCTCCCATGACCTTCACGATCACGCGCTTGTCCCGCTGGCCGTCGAATTCTGCGTAGAAAATGCGCTGCCATGTGCCGAGATCGAGTTTGCCCTCAGTAATGGGGACGATGACCTCGTGATGAATCAGCAGAGCTTTTAGATGGGAGTCGCCGTTGTCCTCGCCGGTTTGGTGATGTTTGTAGTCTTTGCGAAAAGGCGCAAGATGTTCAAGCCATTGGTCGATGTCTTCGATCAGTCCAGTTTCGTTGTCGTTGACATAAACGCCGGCAGTGATGTGCATGGCGGAAACCAGCACCATGCCTTCTTTGACGCCACTCTTGCGAACGATCTGTTCGACCTGCGGCGTAATGTGAATGTAAGCGCGATGCGTCTTGGCGTGGAATTTCAAGTATTCGGTGAGAGTTTTCATGGCTTCAAGGTCAGCGCCGCCGGTGCGAACTTGGGCAAAATCCCGCTCTGCGGACTCTGCGAATGCTGGGCGCACTCCGCGATGGAAAGCTTTGGACCGCTGAGAACGCAGAGAAAACGGCGCGGGCGTCGGGCGGTTCCTCATCGCAAGATTGCAGCCGAGGGCTCAACCTAGCGCCTCAGCTATCTTCCCGCTCGCAATCAGCGAGGAAATTTTGGCGACATCCTGATACATCGCTCGATCTTTCTCCATGGTCGGACAAACCGCACGGATGGCGGCATGAGCCGCCTGACCTGGCTTGGAGGTTTTTAGCGGGGCGAGAAAATCGAGCGCCTGTGCGACCGCCATCGCTTCAATGGCAAGCACGTTGCGCGCGTTTTCGACGATGCGTTTCACCTTGATGGCCGCGGTCATCCCCATGGAGACGTAATCTTCCTTGTTGCCGGAAGTGGTGATCGAATCGACCGACGCAGGATGAGCCAGGACTTTGTTCTCACTGACCAGCGCCGCGGCCGTGACCTGGGGCAGCATGAATCCGGAATTGAGGCCCGCGCCAGGGGCCAGAAATGGTGGCAAGCCTTCATTGAGGGAGGGATTCACAAGCCGCTCAATACGCCGTTCGCTGATTCCTGCGAGCGCGCTCAATGCGATACCTAAAAAACCAGCGCAAAAGCCAGCGGCTCACCGTGAAAATTTCCGCCGGAGATCACATCTCCATGCGCCTGACCGGAATTCGTCAC